>DATGWX010000210.1:0-7646 GCA_035299275.1 Bacteroidia bacterium | reverse complement strand
CGAATTTTGTTTCTGTATTCTTCAATGCTTTTTACGGCATTTTCTCCGTATGCTTTATCAAATAACTCCTGATTGAGTTCTGCTTTTTCCTGACGTTTGATTTCTTTGATTTCAAAAGAGAACTGTTTGTTCAAATCATTAACAGTTTCTTTACTAACTCCTAAAACGGTAGATATTTCAGTAGCGTTGTTGTCAAATACTTCGAACAAATCAGCTACTACCGTGGTGCCGTTTTTCTGGCCAATGAATTGATTTTTTACAGCCTCGTTTTTAATCGCAGACGTTAGTACGGTGAATTCCTTATTGACTCCGCCCTCCAGTACTTTGCCGTTTTCATCCAGTTCAGTGCCGATAACGGTAATAATATCATTGTCACCAACAACTTCAGATGTAGTTTGATTGGCATAGCGGTCACGTGAACGTTCCACTTCTTTGTCAATCAACTCCTCATCAATTTTGGGTACGTATTTGGTGAAAATGTCCTTCTTGGTAATGTCCAGGTCAAATTTAGGACTAAGACCTATATCAAAGAGAAAAGTGAAGTTTTGTGAAGTATTCCAATCGGTTACTTCAGTCTCTTCATTAAGTACGGGCTGCCCCAGTACTTCCAGTTTGTTTTCATCAATAAAGGTGTTCAATGCATCTGAGGTGAAACGATTCACTTCATCAATAAGCACTGATGTGCCGTACATTTTCTGAATCATACCCATTGGTACTTTCCCGGGTCTGAAGCCTGGTACCTGAGCTTTTCTCTGGTAGTTTTTCATCGCTTTTTCTACCAACGGAGTATAGTCAGTTTTGTCAACCTGAATGGTGATGGTGGCGTTCAGGGAATCTTTGTGTTGAATGGAAATGTTCACAAATGTGTCTTTTATTGTCAAATTTTAAAAAGTGCGCACGGAGGGACTCGAACCCCCACGCCTCACGGCACCAGATCCTAAGTCTGGCACGGCTACCAATTACGCCACGTGCGCAAAAATGAGCCGCAAAGTTACCCATCTGTGGATGAATTCCCAAATCTTATTTGCTTTTATTCAATAAATTTGTAGAAACCATGGGCAGCATGCAAGAGATCGATATTGAAGCAGAAAACAAGGAAATAGTAAAGAGGTACCGTCATTTACTGCGAAGTTGTAAGCGTACGCTGGAAAAAGGAGACAAAAAAACCATTCGGGAAGCATTTGAACTCTCTTTGGAAGCGCATAAGGACATGCGCAGAAAATCAGGAGAGCCCTATATTTTCCATCCGTTAGCTGTGGCACAGATAGCTGCCGAAGAAATCGGGCTGGGAACCACCTCTGTTGTGTGTGCGTTGTTGCACGATACGGTAGAAGATACACACATCTCTTTAGCCGATATTAATCACAAGTTTGGCGAGAAAGTGGCTAAGATTATTGACGGGCTCACTAAAATATCCAACGTATTTGATACCGAAACCAATTCACCGCAGGCAGAGAATTTCCGTAAAATGCTGCTTACCCTTTCAGATGATGTTCGGGTAATTCTTATCAAACTGGCGGATCGTCTTCATAACATGCGCACACTTGATTCTATGTCACGCAAGAATCAGCTGAAGATTGCTTCTGAAACCAAATACATTTATGCCCCTTTAGCGCATCGCTTAGGTTTGTATGCAATTAAAACGGAACTGGAAGATCTGGCTCTTAAGTTTACCGAAGAAGAACAATATAAGTCTATTGCCAGCAAGCTGCTCGAAACAAAAACACAACGTACCAAGTACATCAAGTTGTTTACAGAACCCATCATAGAAGAACTCGAGCACCAGGGTTTCAAATACGAAATTAAAGGAAGACCCAAATCCATATATTCCATCTACAATAAAATGCGCAAGCAGAATATTCCTTTCGAAGAGGTATATGATTTGTTTGCCATTCGGGTAATTGTAGATTCTCCTCTGGAATCAGAAAAGGCCGATTGCTGGAAAGTATATTCCATAGTAACTGATTTTTACCGCCCTAATCCTGACCGTTTGCGCGATTGGGTTTCAACGCCCAAAGCCAATGGATACGAATCATTACATACAACGGTTATGGGCCCCAAAGGACGCTGGGTTGAAGTTCAGATTCGCAGCAAACGTATGGACGAAATTGCTGAAAAAGGTTTTGCGGCACATTGGAAATATAAAGAAACCGGAGGCGCTCATTCCGACAATGATTTTGAGCGTTGGCTACAGCAGGTAAGGGAAATTCTCGAAAACCCTGATTCTAATGCATTGGATTTTCTGGACGATTTTAAACTGAATCTTTTTGCCGAAGAGGTATTTGTATTTACCCCCAAAGGAGAGTTGCGCAAGTTGCCGGCCAATGCTACCGCCTTAGACTTTGCATTTGATATTCATACTGGTATTGGCTCACATTGCATAGGAGCCAAGGTGAACAATAAACTGGTGCCACTTAACCACAAGCTGGCCAATGGAGATCAGGTAGAGATTATTACTTCCAGTAAACAAAGACCAAATGAAGACTGGCTTGCCTATGTGGTTACTGCAAAAGCAAAAGCCAAGATTAAAGACATTCTCAAAGAAGAAAAGAAAAAGATAGCTGAAGACGGAAGAGAAGCCTTACAACGTAAGTTTCAACACCAAAAAATTGCCTTTACATCAGAAAACATCAACCACTTGTTGAGCTGGTTCAGGTTAAAATCTGCAATTGATCTGTATTACCTCATTGCTACCGATAAAATCAAAAAGACAGAGTTGGATGTAGCAGAAATTATAAGTGAAGTTACAGACAAGAAGAATGTTCCCCAGCCGGATGTTACTGAGGTAAGGAAGAAAGCTAAGATTGCCGACCTCAAAGAAGACACTATACTTATCGGGGAGGATTATGATTTTGATTATTCTATGGCCAAATGTTGTAATCCTATTCCCGGAGATGACGTTTTTGGCTTTATAACCGTTGGCGAAGGAATTAAAGTGCACCGTACCAATTGCCCCAATGCGGTCGGGCTTATGTCTAATTACGGGTACCGTATTTTAAAGGCTCGCTGGAGAGATACACCCATTAAAAGGGGGCAGGCATTTTTGGCCGGGGTTAAAATTGAGGGTATTGACAGTGTGGGTATTATTAGTACCATCACAGATATCATTTCGAAAGAACTTCAGGTGAACATGCAATCCATTACAGTTCAGTCAAATGAAGGTAAATTTGAAGGCAAAATCATGCTTTTTATTTACGACACCTCACATCTGGAGGAGCTGATGAATAAAATAAAAGCATCCAATCAACTCATTCAGGTGAGTAGGATTGATATAAATTAACGGGCAATGAGTAAATTGCGCCTTTATGCAGAAATCAGCTGAAGTTGACGCCACCAAAGAGGCCGTAAAGCGTATTTTTACTGAATACCTCGAACGGAAGACCCAACGGAAAACTCCGGAGCGTTTTGCAATTCTCGATGAGATTTATTCTAAGAAAGATCATTTTGATGTAGAAACACTCTACGTTCAAATGAAGAACCGCAATTATAGAGTTAGTAGAGCTACAGTATACAATACACTTGATTTATTACTTGATTGCGGATTGGTAATTAAACACCAGTTCGGCAAAAACATTGCTCAGTTCGAAAGGGCATATGGATACCGTCAACACGACCATCTTATATGCAACATGTGCAATAAAGTTATGGAATTTTGTGATCCGCGCATACAACAGATTCAGTCCATGATGGGCGACTTACTGCATTTTAATATTACACACCACTCACTCAACTTATATGGCTCGCCAAAAATTGATAAAGACGGAAAGTGTATGAACTGCCACAAAGAAGTGAACATAAAAAAACAATAAACGAACATGAAGGTAGATGTGCTTTTAGGCTTACAGTGGGGAGATGAAGGAAAAGGTAAGATTGCCGATTTTATTACACCCAAATACGATATCGTGGCCCGTTTTCAGGGTGGTCCTAATGCAGGGCATTCACTGGAGATAAACGGGATGAAACATGTATTGAATACTATCCCCTCGGGAATTTTCCATCCCAACTGTATTAACCTTATCGGAAGCGGGGTAGTGGTTGATCCGGTTAAGTTGCAGGACGAAATCACTAAACTTTACCCATTGGGTGTAGACGTTAAGAAAAACCTCTACTTGTCAAAAAGGGCACACCTTATACTGCCTACCCACCGTTTGCTGGATGCCGCATCTGAACTATCTAAAGGAGACAATAAGATTGGCTCTACATTACGTGGTATCAGCCCGGCTTATCAGGATAAAACAGGACGCTCCGGATTACGAATAGGAGATATCCAGTTGGGAACATTTCAGGCAAAATACAACGAGGTAAAACAAAAGCACTTGAACTTATTGGGCTATTACGGTTATGACCTCAGTACTTCAGAACTTGACAAAATGGAAGCTGATTGGTTTGCATCCATTGAATTTTTAAGGGAATATGTTCAGGTAGACAGCGAATACTACATCAACAATGCTTTAGTCAGCGGCAAAAAAATACTTGCTGAAGGAGCTCAGGGTAGTATGTTGGATATTGACTTTGGCACTTATCCGTATGTAACTTCTTCTAATACTATTACTGCGGGTGCCTGTACCGGCTTAGGTTTAGCTCCCGGGCATATTGGTAAAGTATACGGTATTTTTAAAGCGTATTGCACCAGAGTGGGAGGAGGGCCTTTCCCCTCTGAGTTAAATGACTCAACAGGAGAGGAGATTCGTAAAATAGGACATGAGTTTGGTGCCACCACAGGTCGACCCCGCAGAACGGGCTGGATTGATTTAGTGGCACTCAAGTATGCCATTATGCTCAATGGGGTAACCAACCTTTTCATAACCAAATCGGATGTGCTAAGTGGTTTTGACGAAATCAAAGCGTGCACTTCATATAAAGTAAATGATACTGTTACCCCTAATGTTCCTTATGAAATATGCGATGGTTCTATTGAACCGCTATACGATACTTTCAAAGGTTGGAAAGAGGACATTACCCGTTTAACTTCCATGGATGATATGCCGCAAGAGTTAACCGGTTATCTCAATTATCTGGAACAACAATTAACGGCTGAAATCAATATACTTTCCGTAGGACCCGATAGGGACCAGACAATTATCAGAAAACCATTTTAAAATAAGTAGGCAACAAAAAAGCCCGTTTCTTTCGAAACGGGCTTTTTTGTTATAAAGGAATGCTGTTAATATTCCCACAAGTCATGTTCAAATATGAACAGTTCCTGACGAATACGATCTGCTTCTAACAGTGCCGCGAGATTATCTTCTTTAAACTCATCAAATCCTTTGATGTCAATATCATATTCATTTGATTGTTTGGTAATGTAACTGGCAAACAATCGTTGCTCGAAAAAGTCATCGTAGGTAAGACGCATAGCATCATTCTGGCGATTGTAAATCTGCTCATTCACCATAATTTTACGGAAATCCTCGTATTTAATATGATAAATCAGCGTTGTGGTACCTGTTATATTTCCTGATTGGTCTCTTTTGTAAACTAACGGAATTACATCCAGAATGCGGGTTCTCATGATGGCGTGTTTTTTGTCAAAAACCCACTCTTCCACTAAGTCATAACCATAAATCCAATCCGGATTTAATTGGTTATACTCTACAGTATCATATGATCCGGCATCAGGATCTTCAGGGTTGTAGAATTTGGTTACTACACCTTCGTATCCACCTCTTTTACCGGCTTCTTCAGGAGTGTATACTTTATTCAAAGAGTCATCGGTATATACCGGCAAAACACCTGCATTTACATTTCTTATTAAAATGGAGTTGATTGGGTTTTTAGGCCAGTTCAAACACAGGTTGGTTTTTTCTCTGATGTCAATTCTGCGGGTAACTTTTCTGCGCCACATTACATCTGCTTCACGTAAATGTGGCCATTCAATTACCTTTCTTTCGTTGTAGCGGTTCTCTTGGTAAAGCTGGTTTTCCCCGTAAATCTGCCGCTGTTGCGGAGTTTGAGGAGGCGCAACTGGCTCACCAAATTGCTGCTGAGGTTGTGCAGCAGGTTCTGTAGCTGGGGGTTGTTGCCCGCCAGCCTGAGCAGCTACCTTCATTACACCGATTGACGTAAAGAGGAGAACTAATATAACTAAGACTCTTTTCATATACTTATTTAATCGTAATGGCAATGCTGCCCTTTACTACTTTGGTTCCGATGTTTGTTCCAACTGCTTCTGCTCGTATACCTTCAATAAACACCTTATCGCCCATACGTGCACGCGAAATCATAGCGAGCAAGTCCTGTGGTAAAGCAGCACCTTGTGTGGTACCTTCCAATGCTTGTCCGCGTTTAGGTGCAAATGTCCAGTTAAATGATTTTACTGAATATTTCACACCTTCAAAAGCAAAGTTCTGTAAGTCGCAACGAACAACAGGAGCAGCTTTTATTTCAGAAGCGGATGCAGTCGGGTTGCTTATTGCACCAATCATAGGCGTTGGAGAAGGAACATCTTTTACGCGGTATTTTTTAGATTCAATTTTCTTTACAGTTCCATCTTTTGATTTAATAGAGGCAGAAATTTCTACTTCTCTTGCTCCACCCGGAGATAAAGAAATAGTGTATTTACCTTTAGAACCGGAAAGTTTTGCTCCACCTGAAGCGGAAACAATCAATTGGTCCGGTGAAGTTCCGGGAACGGATACAGATACAGGATTCTCTAAACCTACATACAGTACGTTCATTTTATCTGCAGAGATAGTAGCCACACCTTTAAAGGCGGTGTAGGTAATCTCTGACTCGTAAGGAACCATTTTACCTGATGGGTCTTTTACATTGATAATAACCTTTTTCTTTCCTTCTCCTTCACTTGATGGAGAGATTTTATATTTACCAATTCCACCTTCTACAGGAACTTTTGCTCCATCTACCAAAATCTCGGCATCTTGCTTAGAGCTGGACGCTGCAATAAAGATATCGGCTTCGTATTGGTTACCAATTAGGATGAAAGTACCTTTAGTAGGAATAACTGCTGCACGTAACTGGTCAAACGATACCTCGTTTGCATTGATTGATTTAAGAAGCAAATCAAGTAGTTGTGATTCAGCATTTTTACAGTCATTCTGAATTTTGGTAATCATGGTTACTACAGCAGCTAAAGGTGCATGCTCAAACATTTCTGATTCCCAGGTTTGTTTTGCCGCACCGTGTGAAGGCGGATCTTCAGTATCAAGAGAAATTTTCACTTCTTTAGCTACCTCTTTAGGATCTTTTTTAACTAATACAGCAACATCCTGAATAACCTTGTCAAATTTCTTTCTGGTTTCTTCAATTTTAGCCCGTAATTCTTTACCGTATTTTCCGCCTTCTTTTTTAATCATGTAGTTGGCGTGTTTTTCGATATTATCCGGTCCGGCTAATTCCCATTCTTCTGTTGGAATATTTCCATCATCAGGTTTTTTAAGACCGTCTTCAGGATCTATTTTTCCGTCAGCATTATCATCAACTAAGTCCATCAAAGTACCTTTTACAGTAGCTAAATAAGTATTTAGCTCACCACTGATTTTTTGTACTTCGTTGGCCTTGTCATAGAAAGGCTTAGTTTTTTCAGGAAAATCAGCCATTTGCTTTTTGAAGATTTCCATTGTGCGAGCATTTTTCGCTTCAATGTTTCTTCCTGATTTTTTCATGCTCACATCCACCATGTGGAATGC
>DATGWX010000209.1:0-6008 GCA_035299275.1 Bacteroidia bacterium | reverse complement strand
CTGCCTGTTTCCATTGATTGGGCTGCCGATGACGGAGAGTTCAATGAACCTCAGGCGGCCAAAGCCATTATGGTAGGTTTATGGGACGGTTTGCAAAAAGAAGCCATGCGCATTGATTTGTGGACCAAAGAAATGAGTATTGAGGAAATGAGTCAGTTTACCTTCCAGTACCTAATGACGATGGCCGATAGCTTTGAACGTGCTACCGGAAACAGCGAGGCAGCCAACATTATTCGTGAAGCTTCTCATGATTTCGGACACAAGGCCGATGTTTTTGGTCCTGATCACCAGCACTAAAATTTAAAACAACGGCACACAGTTAAACCTGTGCTTAGATTTGCGCTCCAAACATTTCGCTATTAATCTTTAGCGGCATCCCTTATTTTTGAACCATGCGCCCTACAGCTCAGTACTGGATTGATAAACTACAGATGACCACTCACGTAGAGGGTGGAGCATTTAAAGAAACTTACAGAGCTAAGGATACCATTCCTAAATCTGCTTTATCTGCGGCCTTTGCCAGTGATCGAAATTTCAGCACTGCTATTTATTTTCTGCTCCAACAGGGTCAGTTCAGTGCATTGCACCGCATCTCTGCTGATGAGGTATGGCATTTTTACGAGGGCGATCCGTTGGAAGTAATTGAAATCAAACCTTCGGGAGAACTCACCATTCACCTGTTGGGAAGAAACCCTGAGGCCGGAGAAGTTTTTCAGTGTGTAATTGCAGCAGGCAGTTGGTTTGGCTCAAGAGTTGCTGCAAAGGGCGAGTATTCGCTGGTGGGGTGCACAGTGGCTCCTGGTTTCGATTTCGCTGATTTTGAATTAGCTAAACGCGACTCCCTGCTGAATGAGTTCCCGCAATACCCTACTTTAATAGAACAGCTTACCTACTAATAACACTACCATGAAAAAGAAAATTTTTATTGCCCTTGCCGCCATCTTAGTTTTAATGCAAGCCATTCGTTTGGATAAAAATGAAGGCGATATCAACGGACCAAATGCCTTGGTGGTAACCGGTGAAGTGCAGGCCATTCTCGAAAAATCTTGTTACGACTGCCACTCCAACAAAACCAATTACCCCTGGTACAGCAATATTCAACCGGTGGGTTGGTGGTTACAGTACCATGTGAATGACGGCAAAAAACACTTTAACCTTTCAGAATTCAATACTTACGATGCTAAAAAGAAAGCACACAAAATGGAAGAAATGGGTGAAATGCTGGCTGAGCATGAGATGCCGTTGGAAAGTTACTTATGGATACACAAAGACGCTGCACTTTCAGCGGAACAACTGCAATTATTAACCGATTGGGCCAAAAGTGTTCAAATACAATATTCAGCAGGTGGCGTAATTGAGGAAGAACACCACAATTAATCATTTATCAGCTTACCTGCCTGCCAGTATTTATGACGAAACAAACTCTACTTTATAGTATTTTCTTTTTAGCAACAGCACTTAGTTCTTTCTCCCAACGCCCGCAAGGTGGTGGTGGAATGCCAGGCATGAACAACGGGGGCAATCCGTCAGGACCTGGTGGAATGCGATTGCCTGTTGGCCGTGTGTACGGTAAAGTTATTGACGCCTCCAGTAAAGAACCGATGGAATATGCAGTGGTTACTTTACTCGCCTTTCAGAAAGACAGCGTTATTGGTGGGGGCTTATCCAAGGCCAACGGAGATTTCAGTATTGATAAATTGCCCATGGGTCGTTTTCGTTTGCGTATTCAATCTATCGGATACAAAACGCTTTTTGTTCCGGTTGTTATTACACCCGCTACCATTGAGCAGGATTTAGGCAACATCCGTTTGGAAGTGGATGCTAAAGTATTGAAAGAGGTAAAAGTAGAAGCCGATAAGTCAAATGTAACCATGAACATTGACCGCAAGGTGTACAATGCAGATAAGGATCTTTCGGCCAAAGGAGGTACGGCAATTGACGTGATGAAAAATGTTCCGGGAGTAACTGTAGATGCTGATGGTAATGTGGCTTTGCGTAACTCCTCACCCACTATTTTTGTGAATGGCAGACCCACCACTTTAACACTGGAACAAATACCTGCCGAAGACATTGACCGCATTGAAGTCATCACCAACCCATCGGCTAAGTTTGATGCCAGCGCCACGGGAGGTATATTGAATGTTATACTGAAGCAGAATACCAAACCAGGCTACAACGGAATGTTGGGAGCCAGCATTGGTACCAACAACCGCTATGGTCTTAACGGCAACATCAATGTGAAAGAAAGTCCGTTTAACTTTTTTCTCTCCTACAACCTGAACATGCGCGGTAATTCCAACAAAGGTTTTACCAACCGCGAAAACCTGATGAATGAAGAAGTTATCAGTTCATTCAGGCAAACCAACAACAACATGGTGCGCAACGCCTTTAACTCGGGCCGTATTGGTTTTGATTACAATATTTCCAACCGCAACACCATTACATTTTCACAAAACATAACCAGTGGTTCCTTTAACATGGACGATGAGCAAAGCTTCTCTACTGCTGATTCAATTGACTTAATGACCTCATTCGGTAACCGTGTGAACGATCAAAAAAATGGCTTTGAGAATTATACCACGCAGATTTTGTTTCGCCACACTTTCCCTAAAAAGGGCAAAGAGTTCACTACAGATTTGAGTTACAACAAATCAAATAATTTTAACAACTCCACCTTTACAACCTACAACTACAATGCTGGCGGGGTATTGTTACCTGACAATCCGATAGTGCAAAAAAACATAGGTGCAGGCGGTTCTGATATGTTCACCTTTCAGTTTGACTTTACCAACCCGCTTACCGACAGTTCTAAATTTGAATGGGGTATTAAAAGCAATTATAAAATCCAGCAATCAGAGTTAACTTCCAATATGCTGGATTACACTACCGGTTATTTTACACGCGACTCCTCCCTTTCCAATGATTACCGTATCAATGATTTGATCAATGCCGCATACGCTACTTACTCTTCATATGTGGGCAGCATTGCTTACCAGGCCGGTGTCAGGTTAGAACAAACTCAATTTACTGCTGAACTGCTTGACAAAAATCAAACATTTGAATATGCTTATCCTAAAGGAGGCAAAAACCTGTGGAATGCATTATTTCCCAGCTTATACCTATCGAAACGTTTTGATAAAGGACGTGAAGCTCAACTGAACTTCTCCCGCAAAATCAATCGGCCCAACTATATGCAGATGATGCCATTCATTATGTTCAGCGACCGGCAAAACTACCGCATTGGTAACCCCGCATTAGCACCTGAATTTATGAATATGGCAGAGGTGAATTACAACCATCCGTTTAAGAAAGGCAACTTACTGTCATCCGTATACCTGAAATACGTTGACAATGCAATTACCAATTATGCCTACACCCTGCCTACTGATTCCAACGTGCTGGTCACTACTTTTACCAATGGCAACAGCAACTGGTCATACGGAACAGAGCACACCTTAAAACTCAGTTTGACCAAAAAGATGGAATTTACCTTAAATGCCAATGCCTTTTACACCGTTATATCAGCCAACACCGGTACACAAGCCTTACAAAATGAAGGTATCAGCTGGAATGTGAAAGCCATAGTAAGCTACAAACTGCCCAAAGGTTTTAATATGCAGGTAGATGGTCAATATGAGGCACCCCGCATTATACCTCAGGGAACCACGAAAGAAGTGTACGCGATTGACTTCTCGTTGAACAAAGAAATAAACAAGAAATTTACCTTCAACTTTACCGTGAACGATGTGTTTAACACCAGGCGTTGGGGAACTTATTTCGATACGCCCACCTTTACCCAAGACCTCTCCAGACGAAGAGATGTGCGCTTTGTGCGCATAGGCTTTACGTGGAGATTCGGTGAAACGGATGTGTCTTTATTCCGCAAGAAAAACAACCAACGCAGAGAACCCGGTGCAGGCGGTATGGAAATGGATTACTAATACCCTTCCTCTAAAAACTGATTTTTCTCATGCAGATTACTGTCGCTTAAGTCGACAAATAATTTGGCAATACTTCAGCATCGTGTTTATATTGCCTGCAATAAACCAATGCATCCTACACTACCCGACTTTAACCAACTGAAGAAGGCAGTTAAACAAAACCTTCCCGCCACCAAAACCATTCGTGTGGCTTTGGCTGCCGACTCTGCCTCTCAGTTTTTGTGTACTGCGCTTCAGGGATATGCAGCATTGCAGGGATTAAAACTTGATTTGTATGAGGCACCCTACAACCAGATAGGCTTACAGGTATTTAACCCGGCCTCTGAGTTAAATGACTTTAAAGCGAAATACATTATCCTTTTTGAAAGTACACAACACCTGCAAAAGCACTTTTACCATACCCCTTTAGCTGAACGTGGTGATTTTGCTCAACACCACCTGCAAAAAACAGGAGATTATGCAGAAGCTGCTCAACGCAACGGAGCCAAACTTATCTACTACAACTTTACCGATACTAATGACGGTGTCTTCGGCAACTTTGCCACGAATTATTCCCGCTCCTTCCCTGCTCAGTTACGCTTGCTCAATGCGCGCTTAACCGAGGTAGCCTCACAACATAAAAACATGTTTGTGGTTGACTTACTCAGTATACAAAGCCGCTACGGGCAAGCTGCCATGATAGACCCCAAAGTTTACATACAAACCGATATGGTACTGGGTACGGAAATATTGCCCGCAGTAGCCAAACTTACTATGGACACCATATCGGCTATTGAAGGTACATTCAAAAAGTGTTTGATACTGGACCTGGATAACACCGTTTGGGGCGGCATAATTGGTGATGACGGTCTCAACAATATTCAAGTGGGCGGACTTGGAGCCGGTAAAGCTTTTACCCAATTGCAGCAATGGGCCAAAGAATTAAAAAACAGGGGCATCATTTTATGTGTAGCCAGTAAGAATACTGAACACATTGCCATGGAGCCATTCGAAAAACATCCTGATATGGTGTTGCGCATGGAAGACATCTCTGTGTTTATGGCCAACTGGGACAATAAAGTAAAAAACATTCAGCGCATACAAGAGATACTCAATATTGGTTTTGACTCCATGGTGTTTGTTGACGATAATCCGTTTGAACGCAACATGGTCAGGGAAAACCTACCGGCAGTTACCGTTCCTGAATTGCCTGAAGACCCTTCGCTGTACCTCGATTACCTGCAATCGCTAAATTTGTTTGAAACCGCCAGCGTATCAGACAATGACGAAATACGTACACACCAATACCGGCAGGAAGCCAAACGTGTGGCAGCTCAACAGTATTTTGAGAATGAAGACGAATACCTGAAAAGTCTTGGTATGGTGGCTACCGTAGAAGGACTCACCGATTTTAACCTGCCGCGTGTAGCCCAGCTTACTCAACGTTCCAACCAGTTTAACCTGAGAACTGAACGTTTTACTGAAGAAGAAATGCTGCAGTTTTCCAAAGACAGCAATAACAGTATACTCAACTTTCATCTGGCTGATAAGTATGGTGATCACGGTTTAATTGCCATCATTATGTTGCAACAACACGGCAAAGAAATGTTCATCAATAACTGGATTATGAGTTGCCGCGTATTAAAACGTGGTATGGAAAATTTCACACTCAACACCATTGTTGATACAGCAAAATCAGTGGGTTGTACAGTATTAAAAGGGGAATACCTCCCAACGCCTAAAAACGGAATAGTAGAAAACCACTATGCTGATTTAGGATTTACATGTACTGATAACTACTGGACATTGAACATCACTGAATACACTCCCTTAAAAACATTTATTGAAAAAAAGATATGACATCAGAACAACTCATCAGCGAATTGAACGTACTGTTTGAAGAAATTATAGACGAAGGTACCGTGAACCTCACTCCTTCTACCACAGCAAAAGAAGTGAAAGGCTGGGATTCTCTCAACCACATCCAGATTATTGCTGCCATTGAAAGAAAATACGGATTCCGTTTTACGTTGATAGAAATTCAGTCCTTCAAAAATGTGGGTGAAATGGTGGATTCCATTCTTTCTA
>DATGWX010000208.1:0-2914 GCA_035299275.1 Bacteroidia bacterium | reverse complement strand
GCTTTCCCATCCATAGCGTTTGCCTTGGAAAGTGCAATACTTGGCTGGACAACCAAAAAAGAAGCCACAATCTTCAACAGTGCATTTGTTACAGGTGACGCATCCATCCCCATCAACGGGTTAGTGTGGATGGATAACAGCCCCAATATGCTGATGCAGGTGGAAGAAAAAATAGCACAGGGGTATACATGTATCAAATTAAAAATAGGCGCGTTGGATTTTGATGAAGAATGCCGCCTGCTGGAAACTATTCGTAAAAAATACAATGCATTTGCTATCGAAATGCGGGTGGATGCTAACGGTGCATTTGCACCTGACACAGCCCTTGAGCAACTAAAAGAACTTCAACGCTTCGACCTGCATTCTATTGAACAACCTGTTAAGCAAGGCCAATGGGAGGTAATTGAAGAACTATGCGCCAAAAGTAGTTTACCCATTGCATTGGACGAAGAACTGATTGGTATAGACCCCTGCAGTGACGGAGCAATAATGCTTAAGAAAATAAAACCACAGTTTATCATTTTGAAACCCTCTCTGCTGGGAGGTTTTACCCGGTGTAAACACTGGATAACTGCTTCTCAGCAACTCAATATAGGCTACTGGATTACGTCTGCATTGGAAAGTAATATCGGGCTGAATGCTATTGCACAATTTACCTCTACTCTGCAGGTAAATATTCCGCAGGGGTTGGGTACCGGTCAGCTTTACACCAACAATATTTCATCCCCGCTACAAATTGCTAACGGAGGTTTGCATTATGTACAAAATAAAAAATGGGACTGGAAAACTATAACTACTTCTGCTGAACAATAGCCGCCTTACCGTAAATCAGGTAAAACAATCCTATACCCAAAATACTGCCTTCTGTGTTCGCTATCATGTCCATAAAATCGGCTGAGCGTTCAAAGAACACGTTGGCCTGCATCCACTCCACCACTATACCGTATGTTATTCCAACAAGCAAAGCCACCAGCCAGGCTTTTTTTCTTTTGGGTGAATGAATATGTTGTTTGTAGTACCCCACTGTAATCAACAATGTAAGTACGGAGTAAAAGCTGATGTGAATTATTTTATCAAATGAGAGAGAAAAGTCCCAGGTAAAAGATGGAAACTGGTTACCCCCTAAACCACAGAGGAGCAGTATAACTGCTCCCCATAGTATGCTGTTCAGTTGAAAATGAATCAGCTGTTTCAAAATATTTTTTTGCTTAGTGGCCTATCAGCGATTTGTAATCAGACGCTGACATGAGCGCGTCAAATTCAGCGGTGTTGCTCACTTTCACTTTCACCATCCAACCTGCTCCGTAAGGATCGCTGTTTACTGACTCGGGGGTTGCATCCAAACCCTTATTTACTTCAGTCACTTCTCCACCCAACGGCATAAACAAATCAGAAACTGTTTTTACTGCTTCCACTGTTCCGAACACTTCGTGTTGGGCAAGTGTTTTGCCTGCTGAACTGATGTCAACAAAAACAATATCGCCCAATTCTTTTTGAGCAAAATCTGTAATGCCAATGGTAGCAACTCCGTTTTCGAGGTTAACCCATTCGTGGTCTTTGGTGTACTTTAAATTTTCAGGAAAGTTCATGCTGTTAAATTTTTGGGCAATTTATACTTTTAGACGGTAATTAGGAAAATTTTATTCCTTTTACTGCATGATACTTATCAGGATTTACTGAATGGTGTATCGGATGGTGAAGCCACCGCTGGTGATAGCAGTAGGATAACTATTGGATGTAGCCGGCTTAGTGACCCTGCGATCATAGAAAATGCGCAGATTAAGTTTCTCATTAAACATGTAGTCAATAGTGGGTTTTATAGAAATCACCTTACTTCCGTTTACCGGCTCATTTACTGATTGATCAATTTTCTTAACAATCGTCTGGTCATCACGAATAGAAAAATCGAACCTGAAGTTCACATCATTTTCCAGCACTCTCTGACGGCCTCTGCCAAAGGGCAATTTGAGCTCCTTGGTACGGTAACCTAAGCCAATAGTATATTCCTTATTTCTGGTTTCGGTTAACTGTGGGTTAGTTAAGGCCAAAGATAATGTTCTGCCAGTATTATAGCTGAAACTGGTAGTGATATTATTCAGGAATGTAATGTCTATTCCCAACAAAGGCGAAAAGCGCTCAGTGATGGAAACAGAACGAATAATGTATTTCGGTTGGATGGTTGTACCCGGTTGATTAATGGAGGAATCAGAGAAGGAAACCGAGGTAGTATAGTTGGCTATATTGTAGTTAGAAGTGTAGCTGTGATTAAGGCTGATGTTGGATGTGTATTCCTTCAGCGCTTCAATCTTACTTAGTCCGTTATAGTTTACCCTCCAGTTCATATCGGGTATTGCGGGGAATAATTTGGTGCTTTGTTTCGAAGGATTTTTACCTGAGTAGGCAGAGAGGAATGAATACATGAGCACTTCCTGCTGACCCGAGCCATAACCATTGGGAAATCCTGTTGCAGGATCAATGCCTGTTGATTTACCAGGATTCTCATTCTTTAATCGCGTAGCAATATCATAACGGGCCTGTAAAAAGTCATTATATATTTCATCAGGGTCTTTGAAGGCTGTTTTAAAAACATTGTAGGTTATGCTGTACGTTCCGCTTTCAACCGGAGCCAAATCCCTGAAGTCATTAAAGCCGGCTGTGGTATCAAATTTAAAATTTGAAGTGGTGGATTTGGTGAAATCCCTTTTCATAGTAACTTCAATCCGCAAGTCGGGAATAGGTTCAATTAAACCTCGCGCATTGAAATTTTTACTGTTCGACATGGTGTAAGGTGTGGCAATCCTCGGGTCGGCACTCAGCCATCCATTCCGTGCTGCCTTGTATTTAAAATCGGGATCTTGCGAACCCATTATAAAATCAAACCCGGGAGCTGACTCAGTCCAGTTTTGCCCTAAGT
>DATGWX010000207.1:0-4300 GCA_035299275.1 Bacteroidia bacterium | reverse complement strand
CGGAGCCGTAACAGTTATTCCACAGGACTATTACAGGCAGCATCTAAAAACAATAAACCTGAGTAACCTGAACAGTTGTGCCCCTGGTATGTATTGGTTAGAAATCAGAACTGTTTCAGGTGTGTTTTATGCTAAAGTGCTGAGACAGCACTAACCTGTAATTATGTTGAGAGAAGCCGGCAGCACCTGAACAGATAAGTCTTTGCCCAACTGATAAGGTTCCCCGTCAATATTGGCTACTTCAGCCTGCGGGCGATGTATAACAATGTTTTTTCCTTTGAACATTTCCACGTGTTTCGAGTTGCGGAAACGTTGAGTAAACATTTCCCAGGCAATAGCGGGCATGCTGCTTAACTTTACTTCCTTCATAATGGCAATATCCAACAGACCATCCTGCATATCAGCTCCGGGTGCGATAAATGCGTTGTTGCCATACTGACTGCCGTTGGAGCAACAAACTAAAAATGCTTTTCGTTCAATGGTGGCTCCATCTATCTCAATGGTGTAATCGCGCAACTGATAGTTGCGAAATTCATTCAGCGTAATTTTAGCGTAGGAATAAAAGCCTCTTTTGGGTGCGGTAGCAAATTTCCATGCTACATGTGCATCAAATCCGGCTCCTGTTACATTCACAAAAATTTCATCGTTGATAGTCCCTGTGTCAATGCAGGTAATTTTTCCCTTGTTCAAAAGAGCAATTGCCCGTTCAGGTTCCAGCGGAATGTGCAGGTGTCGGGCAAATCCGTTACCTGAGCCTTGCGGTACAATGCCTAAAGCAGTAGAAGTGTGCACCAGTTTTTGTGCTATCTGGTTAATGGTGCCGTCTCCGCCTACAGCTACAACAATATCTTTTTTGGCGGCCACTGCTTCTGCTGCATATCGGGGTGTATCTTCAGCGGTGGACGTGAATTTTATTTCAGCAGCATACAGGTGATGGTCCAGATGTTGTTCAATCAACTGCGGAATGCCCTGCTTTTTTATTCCCCCTGAAATGGGGTTGATAATAAACGTAATGTTCTTTTTCAAACGGCTGAAGTTTACGGCAAAAGTAGTGCTTTCAGCGAAAACCTGAGTGCTGCATACTGCTGTGGCAATCAGTTAAAAATGAAAAGCATGAGTTACTGTGCAACCGATTGAGTACTTTTGAAGCTTCAATGGAACAGAAGCAAGATTATAAAATGACCGCCCAAACCATGTTCGGGTTGGAAGAAATACTGGCTACAGAGCTCAAAAAACTGGGTGCCAGAGACGTGGAAACACACAACCGCGCAGTAAGTTTTGTAGGTGACAAAGGTTTTATGTATAAAGCCAATCTTTGCCTGCGCACAGCCCTACGCATTCTGGTGCCTATTCATTCTTTTGAACTGAAAAATGAACAGGAGTTGTATGACAACATCAAAAAAATGGACTGGGAAAAATACCTGGGTGTAGATGATACGCTAGCGATTAATTGTTCCCTCAATTCGCGCTTGTTTAACCACTCGCAGTTTATGGCGCAAAAAGCCAAAGACGCCATTGTTGATGGTTTCAGAGAGCGCCATGGCAAACGTCCATCGGTTGATTTGGATAACCCCACGGTGCGCATTAATTTGTTTATCAATCAGGATAAATGTCTGGTTTCTTTAGATAGTTCTGGCGATTCTTTGCACAAACGCAATTACAGAGACTCCACCAACCTGGCACCTATCAACGAAGTGCTGGCAGCCGGTTTAATACAGCTTACCGGCTGGGACGGGCACCGCAACTTTGTTGACCCCATGTGCGGTTCAGGTACTATACTGATTGAAGCGGCTATGTATGCTGCCAATATTCCTTCGGGCTGTCACCGTAAATCATTCGGGTTTCAGAAGTGGAAAGATTATGATGCAGATTTGTGGCAAACCATTTATGATGGTGCCATCAGTAAAATTAAAACGGGTACTTTACCGCATATTGTTGGTGGTGAAATTTCGAAAAACGTATCCCGTAAAGCAGTTATAAATATACACGAAGCAAAGGTGGATGATATGGTGAAAATTAACACCACTGCTTTTGCCGACCTTACCCCACCGGAAGGTGACGGAGGCGTGATGGTGATTAACCCGCCTTATGGTGAGCGCATGGATAAGGACGATGATATTCTTGCCCTGTACAAATCCATTGGTGATACATTAAAAAATAACTGGGCAGGTTACGAGGCCTGGATGATTACCTCTAATTCTGATGCAGCTAAAGCCGTGCGCTTAAATCCTTCACGTAAAATTAAAGTATTTAACGGAGCACTGGAATGCAGGTTTTTGAAATACGAACTGTACCGTGGAACCAGACGAAAAGATAAACTGGAGGCGCAGAATAACCCAGAGTAAGGTAATCCTACATCCTACAGAAAAGAGTTTAATTTTAAATTTAACATGAGTTCAACTAAACAAATTGCCAAACATTTTCGCGATGTATACTTTGGTGGCAACTGGACAGCGGTTAATCTGAAAGATACTTTAGCAGATGTAACGCTGCAACAGGCAACAACAAAAGTTTATAATTTAAACACGATAGCAACCTTAGTCTTTCACATTAACTATTATGTGAATCCGGTTTTGAAAGTGCTGCAAGGCCAACCAATTGTTGCCAGCGACAAACTCAGTTTTAATTTGCCACCAATAACCTCTGATGAAGAGTGGCAAAAACTGGTAACAAAAGCTTTAACAGAAGCAGCTGAATTAGCCAATCGGATAGAAGAGTTGGATGATGCAAAATTGCAGGATGTTTTTGCCAACCCCAAGTATGGGAACTATTACAGAAACCTGCTGGGTATTATTGAACATACGCACTACCATCTCGGGCAAATATCACTGATTAAGAAAATTATTCAAGAATCGAGTAAGGGTTAGGTGATATTAGAATTTCGTCAGATGTAGCATCTGACGACACGGAACAGAGGGAGATGTAGCATTTGCTTCGATTTGTCCACCACCGAGATGCAGTGAACATAAACACCTAAACACTCCAACACACCATCCCTCACTTCACCACTACAGTACCTATTTTCTCTGTGAGTTCTTTGCGTATCTGCATCAGGTATTGATGAACCTGCATGGCAGCAATCAGTTCTTCTTCGTTAGGTGCATTGCGCATCACCTCGTTATTTTCTTTGAGCAACTCTTCCACGTGGCGCAGCTTAAAACGCATTAAGGCCGAGTCCACATCTTTTTGCAGGTGTTTAAATGCTTCTTCTTCCAGGTCTAAATATTTTTCATCCCAGCGGGCACTCAACTCATAACGGCTGATGAGCATATCAGAAGCCAAGCTACTTATGCGTTGGTCTTCATGGTTAATGAAAAAATCCTGATTAAGCGGTTCATTATCTTCCATGCGTTGTTTGCATGCAGCAATGATGTGCTGATATACTTCATTAGAAAACTTGAGCTCGTTGGTCTCAATTTCGTTCAGTACATAAGCGGCAACGGTTTGCCCCTCATTGTACATCTCTTCACTGTTTTGTACTAACAGGCGAACGATATCACGCTCCTGGTATTCGCTGGTGTTGAGCTCAATTTCATTTTCCTTGAGCAGCTCTTCATAGTTGAGTGGCTCTTCAGGCAGTTGCTGTTGCAGGTCTTTATCCTCTTTGCGTTTGTTGCGCAGCAACTTATTCATTTCATTGATGAGCACCTGTTCCTGTATTTCGAGCAACTTGCTGCACTCTTTGATAAATACAGAGCGCTTAATGCTGTCGGGCACTTTGGCAATACTTTCTACAATATCTTTGATTACCTCTGCACGTTTTACGGGGTCGTTGGTAGAGTCGGCCAGCAGCAGGTTCGATTTAAAAATGATAAAGTCTTTTTCGTTCCGGTGAATGTATTCAGAGAACTCTTCACCACCCACAGATTTGCAGTAGGAGTCGGGGTCCTCACCGTCAGGGAAGGTAACTACCTTTACGTTGAGTCCTTGCTCCAGAATTAAATCCACCCCGCGCAACGAAGCTTTTAGTCCGGCCTGGTCACCATCGTACAGCACCACCACATTATCAGTAAACCGTTTGATGAGTTTGATTTGCCCTTCAGTGAGTGAAGTGCCTGAGGAGGCTACCACATTGGCAATACCTCCCTGATTTAATGTAACCACATCGGTATATCCTTCCACCAGATAACAACGGTCGTACTTGCGAATGTCCTGTTTGGCGAAAAACATACCATACAACACATTGCTCTTGTGGTACACTTCCGTTTCGGGAGAGTTCACATACTTGGGCGACTTAGGATCTTTTTTCATGATGCGCCCGCCAAAGGCCACCACGCGTCCGCTTAAATCGTGAATAGGA
>DATGWX010000206.1:0-1825 GCA_035299275.1 Bacteroidia bacterium | reverse complement strand
AGAGAGCAGGAGACGGCTGTTCTGGTTGGGGTAATTACCCCGTTGCAAAATGCTGAGCAGTCAAAAGAATACCTGGATGAGTTGGCCTTTTTGGCGCATACTGCCGGTGCTGTTACCAAAAAGACATTTACGCAACGTTTACAATATGCCAACCCTCGTACGTTTATAGGTGAAGGAAAGTTAAATGAGATTGAAGCGTATGTAAAGGAACACAAAATTGACATGGTGGTTTTTGATGATGAACTCTCACCTTCTCAACTGCGTAATCTCGAGAAGACACTCAATTGTAAACTGCTCGATCGCAGTAACCTTATACTTGATATTTTTGCCAAAAGAGCCCGGACGGCACAAGCCAAAGCGCAGGTGCAGCTGGCCCAGTTGCAGTATCTGTTACCCCGCCTTACCCGAATGTGGACTCACTTGCAGAAGCAAAAAGGGGGTATTGGTATGAAAGGGCCGGGGGAAACAGAAATAGAAACCGACCGCAGAATTATTCGTACCGATATTGCCAAGTTGCAGGAGAAGTTGAAGGAAATTGACAAGCAAAATGAAACCCGCAGACGAAACCGTGATGATAAAGTTCGTGTGGCCTTGGTAGGTTACACCAACGTAGGCAAATCAACCATTATGAATTTGTTGAGCAAAAGTGAGGTGCTGGCGGAGAATAGATTGTTCGCCACACTTGATTCAACTGTTAGGAAAGTGGTGATTAATCAGGTGCCTTTTTTACTTACTGATACGGTAGGGTTTATTCGTAAACTCCCCCACCAGTTGATAGAGTGCTTTAAATCAACACTGGATGAGGTACGTGAAGCAGATTTGTTACTTCATGTGGTAGATATTTCTCACCCCAACTTTGAAGAGCAGATGGAGGTGGTAAAAACCACACTTCAGGAAATTGGCGCGCAGGAAAAACCCTCTGTGTTAATCTTTAATAAAATTGATGCACACCGCTTACAGGAACAAATGCCGGTGGATGTTCAGGATGCTGAAGCAGATGAACATCCTAAAGAAACACGTTTAGAATTCTTGAAAAAAAGCTGGATGGCCCGAGCCCATTCTCCTGTTTTGTTCATTTCAGCCACCAATAAAACCAATCTGGAAGAGCTAAAAGAGGTCATTTTAAGAGAAATTAAAGCGGCCCGACCTGATTTGAACTTTGAAAATCAGACATTTACACAATAGCCCCCCCGCATCATTTTTGTTTTTCCCGTTTTTTTGTATAATTTTAACGTTCTAAAAACAAACAGTATGCGTGCCCAGCAAAAACATATTACTGAACTGCATACCGAGCATCTTGATTGGTTAAAACAATTGCAGTTTTACAAAGATGATGTCGGTGTATTGGAAAAACGTTTGGAAGAAGTGGCTGTAAAGAACACA
Source organism: Bacteroidia bacterium (assembly GCA_035299275.1). GTDB lineage: Bacteria > Bacteroidota > Bacteroidia > UKL13-3 > UKL13-3 > JAGPCK01. The sequence continues at coordinate 442 of DATGWX010000206.1, read as the reverse complement.
GGCTACGAAACGCGGGCTCATGTCGAAAGGTTTCAGAACCAGTTCATTCGCCAGAATGAAGTGATGGATGAAATGCGGCACAACATTAAACAACATGAGAACCACATTCAGGCAATGGTCAAAGCCAATCCCGTTGCTACTGATCGTAAGCTTGTACTTGACCACACTGAATTAAGGCAGGAGTTCCACCGCTTTGTGGAGTTGTATGACCAAATGCGGGAAGACTTTAAACACTTTCTGTCCAGAGCTTTTTAAATTCGCTCTGTACAAAAGGTAACAAAACTGTTCAGCGCCCGGGCTGTTTGTTCTGTACTTTCAATCATACCCATGTGGCCTATGTTCCGCATGAAGTGTACCATGCTTATTTTAGGGTAGGTAGCTTGTTTAAAGGCAATGGCATAATTAAATACCGGATCTTTTTCGCCCACAATAAATTGAACAG
>DATGWX010000205.1:0-2759 GCA_035299275.1 Bacteroidia bacterium | reverse complement strand
CATTATCAGAACTACAGTAGAGAATCCGGATGGTACATTGGGAACCTACTCTCCACAGTTCCTGAATGTGGCTTTGGGTTATGGCAAGAAGTTTTCGAATAACATCTATGCCGGTATATCGGCCCGTATTATTTCAGAAGCTATCACAGATGTGAAAGCACAGGGTCTTTGTCTTGATGCAGGTGTTCAGTACAAAACAACGCTCAGTTCAAAGAAGGAAAAACTGAAAGGTAAAGATTTACACTTTGGCGTATCTCTGCGAAACATCGGGCCTGATATGAAATTCGAGGGAAGCGGACTAACTGTGAATACCCAGAATGTAGGAACAGGAATGGTGTCCAACACCGAACAACGTTCAGCTACCTTTAACCTGCCTTCATTGGTAAACATTGGTGCAGCGTACGATTTTCGTTTAGATACTAAGGCGGATGTATATGTTCACCGATTGACTACAGCGTTCAACTTTACTTCACACACTTTTCAGAATAACCAATATTCAGCAGGTATTGAATACGCATTCAAAAACATGGTAATGTTGCGTACCGGTTACGTGATGGAAAAGGATATGTACAGTAAAGAATTACGTAAAACGGCTTTCACAGGTTTTAATGCAGGTTTCGGGGTAGATATTCCGATTTCTAAAAACGGAACTAAATTCGGTATTGACTACTCTTACCGTGATACAGATCCGTTTGAAGGAGTTCATACTTTTGCGGCTCGTATTACCCTCGCACCCAAAAAGAATTAATCGTATATTTGTACACCATACAGGGAAACGTCTTGCTTGCAAGGCGTTTCTCTTTTTTATTTTATATCGTTAACATGGCAGAACAGATTTATTTAACCAAAGAAGGATATGAGAAGTTCAAGAAAGAACTCCATAACCTGAAGAAGGTAGAAATGCCCTACATCTCCCGCCAGATTGCAGAAGCCAGAGATAAGGGTGACCTTTCAGAAAATGCAGAATACCATGCTGCTAAAGAAGATCAAGGGCTTTTAGCAGCTCGCATTGCACAGATGGAAAATCAACTCGCTAATATGCGGGTGATTGATGAGACCAAGTTGGACAATAGCAAGGTGATGATTTTGAGTAAAGTGAAAGTTAAAAATCTCAAAACAAATACCGAGCTTGTTTACACCATGGTGTCAGAAAATGAAGCCGATTTGAAAACAGGCAAAATATCCATTAAATCACCAATAGGCGCTGCACTTATGGGCAAAGAACTGGGTAATGTGGTGGATGTGGTTGTACCTGCAGGCACCATTCAGTTGGAGATATTAAACATTAGTTTGTAAAATTATGGCCAGCATATTTTCGAAAATAATAACAGGAGAGTTACCCAGTTACAAAATTGCTGAAACAGAAAATTACCTCGCTTTTCTGGATGTTTTTCCTTTAACAGAAGGCCATGTGCTGGTGATACCTAAAAAAGAAACCGACAATATTTTTGATATAGAAGAAGAAGAGTTTGCCGGTTTGCATCTGTTCTCTAAAATTATAGCAGCGGCAGTTAAGCAGGCTGTTCCCTGTCGCAAAGTAGGGGTAGCGGTAATCGGGCTGGAAGTGCCGCACGCACACATTCATTTGGTGCCTATCAATGAGGTGGGTGATATCAATTTTGCCAAACCGAAGCTGAAGCCAACTGCAGAAGAACTTCAGTCTATTGCCGAAAGAATCAGGTCTTTTCTGAAATAAAAATATCAGGTGTCTTTTCCGGTTTTTCTGATGCGTTCAGGATTCTGGTCAAGAAAAGATTTCCAACTGCCCGCCTTTTTAGCGGGCTTTTTTGTTTTAGAAGCTGGTATTCTTTGTAGGAAATGACAATAGGCAGCAGCTAATCCGTCTGTGGCGTCTAAAAATTGTGGCGTTTCAGTGAAATGAAGTTGGTGTTGCAGCAATGAGGCTACCTGTTCTTTGCTGGCGGCACCACTTCCTGTAATGGATAGTTTTATGCTTCTGGGGGCATATTCAAAAATAGGTAAATCACGGTAAAGAGCGGCAGCCATAGCCACGCCCTGAGCCCTGCCCAACTTGAGCATGGATTGTACATTTTTACCAAAAAAAGGTGCTTCCAAGGCCATCTCATCCGGGTGATAGGTATCGATGAGGTACAGACATCGTTCGAAAATGTGTTTCAGTTTTAACGCGTGATTATCGAGCTTGTCGAGTTTTACTATACCTAAACTAATCACCGAAACTTTTTTCCCGGTGCAGCCTATAATACCGTAACCCATAATGTTGGTACCGGGGTCGATACCTAAAATTATTCTATCGTACTCGGCTGGTTGGGTGTTGTGCACAGGAATGTATTAACTTCACCAACGAAAATACTTCTATTTCGTTGAAAGAACAGCGCAAAAAAAGATTGCTTCAATTGCTTAAGGCGGCTATCGTCATATACACGTTCATTTATGTGTATTACAAGGCTTTTGTTGACTATGACATTGATCAGCTCATCAGAGAATACTCCGCTACCTTAGAACATTTGTCTCCGGTGGCATTGGCTTTGGCTGTTGTTCTTTTTGCACTCAACTGGGGTCTCGAAGCGCAAAAATGGCGTTTTCTTATCGGAGCTCAGGAACGGCTCTCGCTCTTGCAAGCTTACAAAGCAGTTTTCTCCGGCAGTACCATAAGTCTTATTACCCCTAACCGCATTGGTGAATATGCCGGCAGGGTAATTCACTTGCAGCAAATGGATAAAATAAAAGCAGCCTTTACCACAGTGGTGGGCAGCTTTGCGCAACTGAGCATTACGGTG
>DATGWX010000204.1:0-15095 GCA_035299275.1 Bacteroidia bacterium | reverse complement strand
TACATTATAGTATTCTTTAAATTTTTTGTTCTTAATCATTCTTTCGCTTTCAATATCATCATCGTCTTTGAACGCTTTTAACTTTTCTTTTAGGTCGGCAATTTCTTTTGATAACTTTCCAATGTTTTCATTAATTGAACTTTCCAATTTAATGTTTGCTTGAGTTTTTATCCATTCGTCAAGTGTTACATTATTGTTGGAATAAATAATGTGTTTATGGTAGTCGTTTGATAATTCTCCTCTTAATTCTTGTATTTTATTTTCTAATGAATTTAATTCAGATTGTATTTTCTTGTTCTCGGATTGTATTTGTTCTTTAATTTTTATTGTGTCGTTTTCCCCTTGATAATACTCGTAGATTTGTTTAGTGTCAATTGGAAGAGTTTGTTGGCAAATTGGACAATTGTCTTTGCCAGGAAATTGATGGGTGTGATTTCTGCCCACTTTAGAAATTACGGAAAGTCTTTGATTGTTATATGTAAGTGAATTTGATTTTTTTACGAACTGATTTTCAAATTGCAATAAGTTTTTCTTGCGTTCCGTAATTTCATTAATAAATTCTTGCCCTTTGCCTTTAAATGAATCGTCAATTAGTTTAGAAGTTTCGATTATTGAATCGTTCTTTTCAAAGTTCATATAGAAATTATATCTCTGAACTTTTTCATTTAATTCATTTTCGATTGCCTTTCTCTTTTCTTTATCTTCAAGCCTTGTAATGCCTAAGTAATAATCTAAAAAATCTTCTTTAAAATTTTTATAAAAGTCTAAATTGCTAAATGATTTTCTTAGGTAAACCCAGCCTACATCTTGAGAAACATAATAAGGTAAAAATATAGTCTCAATTGGTGCTTTTGAAATTCCATTTTTAGTTTCGAGTAATAAGTCAAAGTTTAATAAATCATTGAAGAATTCTTTTAGTTTGTAATGTTCTACAGAATTATTACCACTTATACCATTAAATGTAGCTACCTTATTTGTTTTGGAATCTTTGATATAAATAGTTTCGTCTTTTCTAACAAATGTATATTCAATATTTTCGCCATCCTTCTTAATTTGTATGTCAAGTCTTGTAAAAATATTATCAGATAAAATTTTAGTAAGCTTTGTCTTATTATCGTTAATGCCAAAAGTGAATAAAATCAACTGTATTAGTGTGCTTTTGCCAGAAGTATTTGCACCGTAAATAACATTGAGTTTTTTGCCAAAGTCTGTAAAAAAACTTTTGCCATTTACTTCACTGTGTACAAATATTCTTTTTATGGTTAAATATGTTTTCATTTCTGCATAAGTATTAAAAAGTAACCAGCTGCGATTGATGCTTTTAATTGTATTGAATTTAAAGTTGAGCTTTGTTCCTTTAAGAACAAACTGTATAATTCCTTAATACAAAGAACATCATTTGTGAAATACGGGAAAATACTCTTTTTGTTTTCAATAAATCGGATGATTTTTTGGTGTTCGCCTTGCTTTAAATCTTTAAATTCATCTAAACTGTTTTCAAAGTCAAGTTCAAAGGACATTGCATCAAAGACATTAATTGAAAGTTCCTCGCAAATTTTTTCAGCCTTTTTTCTGCAAAAATCTAACGCTAAATTTTTTGTTGTTAGTGTGTTTAAAATGATGTCAATTTTTGCAGATTCAAGCCTTTTGTGTTTGTCGCTGAGTTTTGGGATATCGCCCTGATTATAGGTGCTTTCAATCTCCTTTAGATGAAAAATAAGTGTGTCTCTCGCAGCTGTATGGTCAATAATTGATTTCCCAAATACTGTTTCAAATTTTCCTCTTAAAAGTTCTAACTGGGATTTTGTATTTCGTCCAAAGTCAATATAAGTAAAATTCAAGTTCTTAAAATGGTCTATTTGCTCGTTGTCAAACTCTATTTCTGAATTACCTTTCTTTAATGAATTTTGACAGTCTGAATTTAATGAAGTGTAATTTATTGACTCGTTTGTTTCATTGACGTAAATTTTTTTCGTCTTTTTTTCGGTTGAACATTTATAGTCAAGTGCTATTGTATTATTTGTAATAAAATGTTGAGATTGATTGTAATCCAATGATTTTATTAAACTGTCCTTTAGAATTTCAATTCCTGAATTGCTAATTTTTTGTATTATTTCATAGACTTGATTTGTTGTCCAAACTGTCGATGATTTTTTTGCTTGATATGTGGTGACTTGAGAAAGTTCACCATTTGAATTTAAAAAACCAAAAACAATATCATCATAATGCTCAAGCATAATGAAGTATTCTTGACTTTTTATGCTAGCATATTTGTCCAAAAACACATAAATGCAAGTGTTTCTTTGAAAGTCGAAACCAACATTAGCCTGTACGCCTGAATTACTATCTATTTTTCCTTTTGCCATTTAATTTGAATGTCTCATTTCGTTGTCAGTCGGGTCTGGTTGTATTACAGCTAACTCATGTCTATGATGCATTTAGTGTAAGAACCATTCTTTAAAATTACAATATTCACTAGTACTTTCGAATCTCTAAAGTGAAACAGGGTTTAAAATAGTAAAGGTAAGAAGTTAAATGAAAGTGTCAAGAGAATACTCACTCCAATAGGGAAAACATTATTTTATGTAGGGTAAACACTATTTTATTTTAGGGTTTTCCCTATTGCGTGGTTTATAATCTGTAGCTAATTTTATGACATCAAATTATATAAACCAACCTATGTCAACTTTCTTACGCGAAACCCAATCAAACGGGTGTGAGTATTTTGTAAATACATCCCACTCATCAAAAGAATTCTATTCTACCCTCGAAGCAGCTCTTAATAAACATGATGCACCTGACGTATCATATTCTCGTGTTAGCTTATCCGAAGGTGGAATATTCTCCCAAAATCGAGAATACTTACGCATAACTCGTAAGGGACTATCAATTGATATCTGTGCCGCTCCTTTTGCTAGCGGATTCTTTGTATCCTCATGGGTAGGAGAACAAGGATCAATTGTAATAGACCTCTTGTCACAAATCCCCATACTTGGGCCCATCATTGCCCGAACTAAAATCAAGAATAAAACATACTTTCAGGCAGATACTGAAGCAATGTTCAAACTCTTCGTGAATGAGGCAATACGAGAAGTCTCAGAAAAGATGAGCAATACCAAAGGACAGAGAGCAGATTCAACACAAGCATAATAAGTCGCTTCAGATGTCTGCATCTATTGCTGAACAGCGTACCTCTCAGTTTTACCAATGGGAAGCACATTGCCGTGGGTGGCAATGCTTTGAAGACCCAGTTCATCTTGAACCTATATTCAAACCATTTATATTCAGACCAACTCCTGTTACTCGTGTTGATGATGGTATACGACACACACCATTAAGCTTTGTGTCTGCACTCGTAACTGGTAAATTACAAAAAGAAAACACCGTGGAGCATCAAGAAGATGATAATGAACCAGTAGCGTATGTTTTTGATAATGATACCCGGCACTGTGGGTTTTCAGTAATCTTTCGAAAAGAACACACTGTAGGAACACACGAAATGGAACAGTTGCTCTCTATGCTTTCATATTCAAAATACCCAATCAGTTTTGAAATAATTGCAAACAATACTGAAATTTCTATTCAAATTGTCTGTCGTGAACCCGACAGAACTTATGTCTACAGCCAAATAAAAGCGTTCTTTCCTGATAGTGTACTGCTCGATAGTTCTGAAACACTTTTTGATATTATCGCAGAATCAGAATGTACATACATTCTTGATTTTGGTCTTGCGGAAGAATTCATGCGTCCACTTGCTTCACAAGAACGATTTAAGCTCGACCCATACATTGGGCTCTTTGGTTCGTTAGAACACCTTGAAAAAGGACAACAGTCCGTAATTCAAATACTTTTTCAGGGAACGGTTAACTCCTGGGCTGAAAGCATTATCCACTCTGTCACTGACCGTGATGGAAAATCCTTCTTCATTGATGCACCGGAAATGGTTGACCTTGCACATGAAAAGGTATCCAGTCCTTTATATGGCGTTGTTGTTCGGGTGATAAGTCAGGCAGAAACCGAAGAAGAAGCGCTTTCGATATTAGAAAACACTGGAAATGCAATCATGCACTTGTCTCAGTCCAGTACCAATTCACTCCGACCTCTTGCAACCGAAGCCTATTCATTTGAGCTTCGATTGCAAGATGTCGTCCTCCGCCAGTCCCACCGTCAGGGAATGATATTAAATAGTAAGGAGTTGGTAACGTTGGTGCATTTTCCAACCGACACAATAACCTCAAGCAGACTGAAGCATGATGCGAAAAACTCAAAGCCTGTTCCAAGCGCAGCATATGGACATGACTTGATACTTGGTAGGAATGTTCATCATGGTAAGGAGCAATTAGCTTCAATCAGTGCAATTCAGCGACTCAAGCATATGCATGTACTTGGTGCAACAGGAACTGGAAAATCTACCTTCCTGTTGAATCTTATCTCCCAAGATATGCAACTTGGTAACGGTATTGCTGTCTTAGACCCTCATGGCGACCTGATAGAGAGCATTCTTACTCAAGTACCTGAAGACCGAATTAACGATGTCATAATCATTGACCCTTCAGATGCAGACTTTCCAATTGGCTTTAATGTACTCTCTGCACATTCCGAAATTGAAAAAGATGTTTTGTCCTCTGATTTAGTTGCTGTCTTTCGAAGGTTATCCAGTAGTTGGGGTGATCAAATGAACTCAGTATTAGCCAATGCCATCCTTGCAATTCTTGAAAGCAGCGAAGGAGGCACACTGATTGACCTACGTAGGTTTCTGGTAGAAAAGTCATTTCGTGATACCTTCCTGAAATCGGTTTCTGACCCTTCCATTGTCTATTACTGGAACAAAGAATACCCGCTCCTGAAAAGCAGTTCCATTGGCTCAATCCTGACACGGCTTGATACATTCTTGCGACCCAAACTAATCCGGAACATGGTGGCTCAGAAATCGGGGCCTGATTTTGAATGGATACTGGATACCAAGAAAATTGTACTGGTAAAACTCTCTCAGGGTATTATAGGTATCGAAAACAGCTACCTACTTGGTACATTCATCGTATCCAAAATACATCAGGCTGCTATGGCGCGACAGGTCAAACACAAAGACCTGAGAACTGATTACTATATGTACATTGACGAGTTTCAAAACTTCATAACTCCTTCTCTGTCTTCCATCCTCTCAGGTGCCAGGAAGTACCACCTCGGACTCATCCTTGCACATCAGGATATGCAACAACTCACAAAATATGACACAGAACTTGCCAGTTCAGTTGCTTCAAATGCTGGTACACGTGTTTGCTTTCGCTTAGGAGATACCGATGCCAAGAAATTTGAAAACACATTCGCCTCATTTGATGCAAATGATTTACAGGGCTTAGATACCGGACACGCTATTGTCCGCATTGAACGACCTGAAAATGATTTCTCCATTAGCATCACCCCTATTGAAAGCAAAAGCCAAGAAGAAAGTGAGAAACTACGGCAAGAAATACTGAATCAATCTCGAAAGACTTATGGAAGTGAACGTTCTGTTGTGGAGGAACAAATTGCGTCAATGATGCATCACCATACACCAGAGCCTAAAGTTGAGGTACAGGAAAAGCCAGTAATACGTGAGGCATTAAATGAGGATCCCACCTTGCATACCCCAAAGCCACAGGTTAATAAGGATGTGGCTATACCTCCTATTACCCTAACATCACATCCAACAACCAAAAAGCAGATTGAAAAGAAAGAGCAAAGCCAACACAGATACTTGCAGACACTAATTAAGAAAATGGCTGAATCAAGAGGATACAAAGCAAGTATCGAAGAACCTACGCCTGATGGCAAGGGGCGTGTTGATGTAGCCCTTGAACGTAAAGGAAAGAAAATCGCCTGTGAGATTTCTGTAACATCAACCGATATCTATGAGGTTCATAATATTGAGAAGTGCCTGAAAGCAGGATATGACATCATTATTGAATGTTCAACCGAAAGGAAAACGCTTGAAAATATTCGAAAAGCTGTTCAGCAAAATCTATCACCCACACAGCAAGAGAAAATACTGATTGTGGATCCTGATGGACTCTTTCTTTACCTTGATACTGAAATTGCAAAAGACGCTTCTACGGAAACATTAGTGAAAGGATACAGGGTTAAGGTTGAATATGATGCACTTTCTGAAGAAGATATGAAGCAGAAGCGAGATGCGATTAGTGAAATGGTGGTAAAGTCGATAAAGAAAATGAAGAAGTAGGTTATTAGCTAATGGGGTTGTTATATCGCAATCCAGTGTTCGGGGATAATATGAATATTCATCATACTCACTTCTGTACGCTTTTAAAACCGCTAACTAATTTTAATTTAAGCAATTATATAGTACATACACCAAATAACTAAAAAGAGTTGTCTTCTCAGAAGTTTAGGGAATGGTTATAAAGAAAGTTGATTATCGAAGGTGGTATGTAGCTTCTGCAATAGCATAAGTACCATCGTTGTAGTACTCAATTTCGGTTCTTGTTTTGAAAGTTGAGTAATATGTGAAAAAAGAAATGGGTTTAATGAATAAAAGCTTTTTCATTGCTGTGAAGGGTTTTGAAAGAATTATTTGTTACCAATCTTGAAAAGAAATGTTGAGGCATCCTTTTCTTTATCAAAGGTAAATGAAATTTAAGAAAGTTGAGATGATTGTAAATAGAAAAGACTACCGATAGGGCAGCCTTTTTCACAAACTCAACTAAGATTTTTAATCTCTATACGTAAATCACCGCTGAAGGTTGGAAGTTCAGCAAAGTCGTTGAAGATTGGATGTATCAGGTTTGGACCCTGAACAGTTCAACAATAAGACTTACACCGAGCTTGTAAATAAAAGCTCACTACAAATATTAAGCATTTTCGTCAATTTATCAAATTTTAAGGTATTATTTTTTGAAGATTCTCTTGCATAATATTGAGAAGGGGATTTTTTCTTGGCATTCCAGTTTTATATATCAAGTGAAGATATGAAGCGCTAAGAGCAAAAAAAAAATAAAACCATTTAACTTTTCTTCTTTAACAATATAGTAACTGTAATGATTAAATCAGTATTGGTTCTATGTGTTGTAGCGGTTTGACTAATGATTTCATATCTGCTTACATCAAACAGTTCTTTAGTACTAAAATCATTAATAGTTTGATTGCTTCTAGTTAGACTAATGTTATGTCTAAATTCTTTGGTAACTACTTTATATTCCATAATTAGGTTTTTAACTCACTAAAATAGTGAAAATTTGTGAATTTATATTGTATTTTCGATTTGGTTCAAATTCTATATAATTGCTAAAATAACAATTCAAAAGTGATCCCAATTAAGCTACAACATTACTTCGGACTACCCGAAAACGAAATAGTAAAAATCAAGTTGCGAACACAGGAGGACTTTGTGTATGGCCTCATTGCACTCATTGGACAAGTAGGCCCTGCTTCGGGTACATTCTCAGCTGAACACGGTACCAGTGTAACCATGAGCAAGATTAACGACTATGAGAAGTTCCTAAAATCTCCAAAAGATTACAACGGTCTCACACTGTTACGCTTCAATTCAGAAGACATCGAATCAATTGACATTGTAGAAGTTCAAATGAACTCATAAGAAAGCTAAAGTTGTACTAAAATTTCAAATGCCTTTAGGGTTGCGCTGTGTGGCATGAACTCATTGTTTTCCCAACTACACACCGTTGACCCATCAACTCCCATTTTTACACCCATTTTTTTATGGCTCAACCCATGTCTGTATCTATAATTCCAAACTCTATCCCCAAACGTTTGTTCGGGTCTCTCAAATGGATTACACCCAAGAAATGAAATAATAGCCGGAGCGTGTTGTACCTGAGGGGTTGAACGACCATTCTCCCAATACGTAATACAATCCTCACTCACCCCAATTAAAACTGCCACCTCACGTTGAAGAAGGTTGAGGTCAATCCGCCTCTTTTTGATATATTCGCCTACAGATTTTGGTTCAAATGGGTACTTTTTTGAGAGATACTTTACGCCAGGGGCCACGATTACCGCTCCGCAAAATGCCAACGCAGGTATGCCCCTGCGGCTTTTACAACCATCCTGAAAAAGAATGTGTGTGCTCACCCGGAGTAGTACAAAAATACCTGGGTAAAGTAAGCGGACCACTGCTTGACCGCATTGATATTCACATTGAAGTAACTCCGGTTAGTTTTGATGAACTAAGCACTACCCGCAAGGCTGAATCAAGTGACGTTATCAGAACACGTGTGATTAATGCACGCAACTTTCAGCAGGAACGCTTTAAAAATAATCCCGGCATGTATGCCAATGCACAAATGGGTTCTACCATGGTACGCGAAATATGTGTTATAAATGCAGCCGGGCAAAATCTGTTAAAAACGGCCATGACCCGCTTGCAACTCTCCGCCAGAGCGTATGACCGTATTCTCAAAGTCTCCCGCACCATTGCTGATTTGGCAGGCAGCGATGAAATTAAAATTGAACACCTGGCTGAAGCCATTCAATACCGAAGCTTAGACAGAGAGAACTGGGCAGGCTAAAACTTACATAAAACAAAAATGATGAAATACATTTTATTCATACTAGCGTTAACAAGTCTTACGGGTTGCTCACCCAAAACTAAAAGTACAGCAACTCCCGTTACCACTCAGCAACCCAAAAAAGACGTTTCCCTGGTAGGGCCCAAATGGCAACTCAGTAAAATAAATGATGACATGAAGCCTCAGCCACCGGACGGACAAATTCTTTGGCTACAGTTGTTATTGGGCGGAGAGCAGTTTAGTGCTTATGGTGGTTGCAACAGCGGTGGGGGCAAATACAAAATTGAAAAGGATAAATTAACCCTAAGCGATATGCTCAATACACAAATGTTTTGTGAACCCAACATGAAACTGGAAAAGTCATATTTTACCAAACTGCAAATGACCAACCGCTATGAAATAAAAGGAAACACCCTTTCACTGTATTTTGATAAAACGCTTTTACTGGAATTTGAAGCAGCAGAATAAATGAGAACAGTAATTTTAACATCTCTATCTTTACTTTTGATTTACGCGTGTGACAACAACAAAACCACACAAAACACTCCGGTTGAAAATACAACTACTACTCAAACGGAGATAGACATAGAAGCCAGTATTGATGCCTATGTGAATGAAGTGGAGCTGATGGAACTCAGCGAAAAAATACATGATTATACCCATGGAAACTCCAAAGGACAGTATGTTGGTTTTTATGCCGGTGATAAGCTGGTAAAAATTACCCGAAAAGAAAAAGGGGGTGAAACCGAGTACGACAACGATTTCTATCTTCGCAACGACTCTTTGCTCTTTTGCTGCATTCGCGAAAGCAAAAAAAACTGTAAAGGTCCGTTAACCTGTGCCTGGGAGTTAAAGCAGTATTATGCCAACAACCACCTGTACAAAGCTTATAAAAGAGGGGATCTGTTTCAGCCGGAAGAACCATTCGATATGGAAAGCCGCAATTTTAAAATTGACACCGAGAGCAATTTACTGGCTGAAGATACCGTGCAACGCAACTTTGCAGGATATGTGATTTCGCTGTTTCAAGGTAAACAGTAAGCCATTATCTTTGCGCCCGATGGCACAAATTCCTTCTCCGTTTACTATTGGCATTATTGGCGGTGGCCAGCTGGGTCGCATGTTTATTGAAAATGCACTGAAAATGAATGTGCGCTGTGCTGTGCTGGAAAACGATGAAAATTGTCCGGCTGCTTTGGTGGCACATCACTTGGTGAAAGGTGCCTTAACCGATGAAGCTGCTATACGCCAACTGGCCGCAGTGAGCGATGTACTCACCTACGAAATTGAACACATCAACACCGAGGCCTTATTAAAACTGGAAGCAGAGGGCAAAAAAATTATTCCTTCGCCCCGCATATTGCAAATCATTCAGGACAAAGGATTACAGAAACAGTTTTACCGCAACAACGGTATTCCCACTGCCGATTTTCGTTTGGTAAATCAGCCCGAAGAATGGCTCTTTGCAGCCGAAAGTATGGGAGTGGAGCGTTTTGCAGCCAAATTGTGTAAAGGCGGATATGACGGAAAAGGTGTGGCCTTGCTTTCTACCACTCAATTGCGCGAAGGCAAAACTGCTATTCCATTTGATGCGCCTGCCATGATAGAGGCTTTTGTGGATTGTGAGAAAGAACTCTCTGTAATTGTTGCCCGCGGACTGGATGGCTCCACTGTTTCCTTTCCTGTAGTGGAAATGGAGTTTGATCCCGTGGCTAATCTGGTTACGTTCCTGTTCAGCCCGGCTGAGGTGGAACACCACATTGAAGAACAAGCACAGCAAATTGCCATGGACGCCATCACCAAACTAAACGGGTATGGTTTGTTTGCCGTGGAAATGATGCTCGATAAACAAGGGCAAATTCTAGTGAATGAAATTGCTCCCCGTCCGCATAACTCAGGACACCAAACCATTGAAGGTAACTTCAGCTCACAGTACGACCAGTTGCTGCGCGTATTACTTGAGTTACCGCTGGGCAGCACTGATGTAATTCTGCCCTCCGCCATGATTAATGTGCTGGGTGGTGAGGGTTTCTCGGGCACTTACAAAATGGAAGGCATTGAAAAGATATTGAGCATGCCAGGTGTATATGTACACCTGTATGAAAAGAAAGAAAGCCGCCCCATGCGCAAACTGGGGCACATCACCGTTTTGGCCGATACCGTTAAGGATGTAAAGGAAAAAGCTAACTTTGTGCGCAACACCGTAAAAATAGTACAGGCATGAAACCACAAATAGCCATCATCATGGGCTCCGACTCTGACCTTCCGGTAATGCAGGAAGCAGCCAAAATTCTCGATGAGTTTAAAGTACCTTATGAAATGACTGTGGTCTCGGCACACCGCACTCCGCAACGCATGTACGATTTTGCCAAACATGCACCTAAAAACGGTATCAAGGTAATTATTGCCGGTGCCGGTGGTGCTGCACATTTACCGGGTATGGTAGCAGCCATTACGCATTTACCTGTAATTGGTGTTCCGGTGCAAAGCAAAAGTATGTCGGGTATTGATTCACTCTACAGCATTGTGCAAATGCCTCCGGGAGTTCCGGTAGCCACAGTAGCGATTAACGGAGCTAAAAATGCCGGGCTACTTGCTCTTCAAATTTTAGGCACTTCAGATAAAACCATCGAAAAAGCCATGATCAAATACAAAGAGACCATGGAAAAAGAGGTACTCAAAAAAGCCGAGCAAGTGGAACAGATAGTAGCTAAAAACTCTTCGATAGGATTTAAGTTGTAAGTCCGCCTTCTAACTATCCTCATAAATCAATCAGGATAAAACTTTTTAATCATTCTACCTCTTATTTTCTACTAATATTGAGTTACGCGTTTTTAATTTTTGATTGTAGCTTATTGTAGACGTGAAAATTTAGAGGTCTGGTTGTCTATTAATTGAAGCCATGCGCAAATAAAGTAATTCGTTACCCTAATTTTTGTTATTCACAGCCTAAAAGCCCGACAGCACCTGCTAAAAAAATTACCTGAGCCTTTGCTGTTGAAAAGGCGGTTTGATGGGATGTACCTAATAGAATTATATTTGATAAAGTTTAAGCATAGCAGTAACTGTCCAAAGGTTGCTGTCCGGTATAAAGCTAGCAATCCTTAAATGGATGCCGGTATGTTAAACTCGATACTGCCAGGTATCAACATTAAAGCTCCAATTTCAACCCAATGAAAGAGGGGCTTTTTTGTTGGTACGAATAAACAACGTTGATACTATTTTCTGAATGAAAAATTCTGCACGCCTGTGCAAAAAATATAACTAGTTGAAGTATAGTGTATTATTTTTAGTGCTTTATATTTATGTATAACTAACTACTCTCACTACTTCCGAATCTATACTTAGTTTCTATACACCACCTTCGCTCCTTTGGCTTTGATGATATTTCTTTCATCACCCAATAATTTAGCTCCGTTTTTAAATACCAAACGGGCGTTTTCACCCAGGTAAATTTTACCGTTTCCACGCAGTATGATGGTACTGCTCTCGTCCACAATCAATGTGGCTTTTTTTTGCAGCGTAATACTTCCTCCTTCAACCAACTCCAGAGAAGTTGCCGGTAAAGCATGATTAAGTTGATTAAACGTTTGCGATTGGTTAAGCAAAAGCGTTCTGCGTTCATTCACAATCAAACTATCGTGCAACACTACTTTACCTGTAAAGCGGGTATCGTTGTCTACATTAAAATAGCGGTACCGAAGTTGTACAGTAATTTTATTCTTCTCCATCTTCAACACTTTTACCTGTATGCCGTTCAAGTGCGTAGTGAGTGTAGCGGTATGAATTCCGTTGGAGGCTGAGGAAGGGTTGGTGCTTAAACTAAATTCATTTCTCCCGTATTCGGGTGTAAAAGCATCACCTCCGTCACCATCACAATGAATAAGGTGTTGCTCTCCTTCCACGGCAAACACCAGTGCGCGTTGCATGGAGTTCCAGGTCAGTTTTTCATCGGTTGTTTTCAGCACACGTGCTTCGTCTCTGTCACCAAAACCCAGCAGCGGATTTGCCTCCAGTCGTTTAATCATGGGTTGTTTACCGCAACAGGGTTCAAAAGATTCAATGCTGTCGCTGCGCACAAAATCCCAGCGTCCGTCCGCTTCTTCGCAGTCCAAATGATTTTCGGGATCTCCCGTCTGGTGCAAAATGTACAGGCCATCGGTAGTCAAATCTACGTTATCAAATATGCCGGTGTTGTTGTGGTACTCCAGTAAAAAATATTCTTCCGCAGCATAAGGCAATTTGATGCGCGCGGCATCTCCTGTGGTCACAAAATCATGCAGCTCAAGCAGAGTATCTTTAGCTGTAAGAGCATCCGCATCATAGCGGTATTTACTCCAGCCCAACAGGTTTCTGTCCCAGGCATTCACACACACACTGCTCGAACCGTGCGCTGCTGCCAACCCCCATGCCCCGTGGTTGGTAAAATCAGGACCATAAAAACCATTCAATCCCGCATAGTGGTCGCGGGTAAAAAAGTGGGCCAGCTCATGCTTCAGCAATTTGAAAAAACGCGGGAAATAATCAGCCCCTCCGTTCACCAGCAAACCTGAACCCATAGAACCTCCTGAAATGCGCAGTTGGCCGTTAATCTTAATATCCGGACACATCAGCGCAGCAATTCCTCCGCCTGTTCCCAGCCATGCCCACCGTGCATCAATTTGCTGGGGATCGTCTCTGAAAACAATGATGATGTTATCTATACTACCATCCGGCTGTTTGCGCCAATTGCCTTGCGGTGTTTTGCCCCAGTTATCGTACAAGCTCCAGTTCACCCTGCCTGATTTAATCACCTGCTGCAAAACATCGTTCGCAACACCTCCCATTTGTCCGTGCGAGTGGTAATAAGTTAAAGATGAATCCGCACGAATGACTTCAGGGAAAAAATCACCCCCCAAAAATAACTTTCCTAACGAAGCTTCTTTGAAGTAGGCAGTTAGACTATGTGAGTCGATTGCTTGTGCAGGTGGTGTAAGTAATTTCTGACAAAACTCCGGCACCTCTTTAGAACCCTGTGGCCAGCGCGGATTGTAATGTGTGTACTGACCGTAGTCAGCAAAAATGATGAGGCTGCGAATGGTATCAAAGGCCGGCAGGTAATACCCTTTGGACGAATCACCCTGTTCATATTGCCCGCCACCAATGGCGTATGCAGAAGGTAATTGCTGCGCAACAGAAGAAAATGACAGAAGCCAGCAAAGTGTGCCAAAAATATAAATCAGTTTTGTCATGTACGGTGCGGTGAATTTAGCGATTACGCAGGGAGATAAACAAAGATAATACCACCAAAACACCCCAACGAATTAAAGCGCGAAACACCTATTTTTGCTGCTCAATTTAAAAACGCATGAAAGAAGTACTGGCCCGATTGGGTATACAAGAAAACAACCCCGGAAGCAGCACGGGTATTAACTGGTTACAAACAGCGGGGGCAAACGTTCTCGAAAGCTACTCTCCTGCTGATGGTAAAAAGATTGCCGCTGTAACCACCACCACTGCTGCTGAATACGAAACCATCATTACTACCTCGCAGGCAGCTTTTGAAGTATGGCGCAAAATACCCGCACCCCGCAGAGGAGAGATCATCCGCCAGTATGGTAACAAACTACGTGAGCACAAAGAAGATTTAGGAAAGCTCGTTTCTTACGAGATGGGAAAAATACTGCAGGAAGGCTTGGGCGAAGTGCAGGAGATGATTGACATCTGCGATTTTGCCGTGGGGCTTTCCCGCCAACTTTACGGACTTACCATGCACTCCGAAAGGCCGGAGCACCGCATGTACGAACAATGGCATCCGCTGGGAGTGGTAGGAATTATTTCTGCCTTTAATTTTCCCGTGGCAGTGTGGAGCTGGAATGCTATGCTGGCGGCTGTTTGCGGAGATGTGTGCATATGGAAACCATCTGAAAAAACACCTTTGTGTGGTGTGGCTTGTCAGCAATTGCTTCAACAAGTATTGAAAGAAAATAACGTTCCCGAAGGAGTGTTTTGTTTGGTAAACGGAGATTACACTGTGGGTGAGCGCATGACCAAAGACACCCGTGTTCCGTTAATTTCTGCTACCGGTTCTACCCGCATGGGTAAAAAAGTAGGTGCAGCTGTAGGCGAGCGTTTAGGTCGTTCATTACTGGAACTGGGTGGAAACAATGCCATCATAATTTCCGATAAAGCCAATCTGGACATGGCCTTGCGTGCCGTTGTATTTGGCGCAGTGGGTACCTGCGGACAACGTTGTACCAGCACCCGAAGGCTAATCATTCATGAAAGTGTATATGCCACCTTCAAAGATAAATTAGTAAAAGCCTATGCACAGGTACGCATTGGAAACCCGCTGGAACAAGGCGTGCTGGTTGGTCCGTTGATTGACACCACTGCTGTACAACAGTTCACACATGCCATTGAAGAAATTAAACGCGAGGGCGGAACAATTGTGTGTGGCGGTGAGGTACTGGCAACAGATAAAAATCCTTCAGGCTGTTATGTAACACCTTGTATTGCTGAAGTACAAAATCATTATGACATTGTACAACATGAAACCTTTGCACCTATTCTTTACCTGATGAAATACAC
>DATGWX010000203.1:0-10851 GCA_035299275.1 Bacteroidia bacterium | reverse complement strand
ACATTCCTTTTACACCTATCGGAATAACTGTTTCCCTGTAAGTATAGTATTGGTAAGGTGTGTTGTTATTTCCCCAGTAATATTCATTGCTGTGGGTAAACAAGCCTATAAAAGGCGCCAGTGTAAAATTAGGAGCTACGTCAAATTCGTAGTTAATATTAAACACAGGAATTGACCGGTTTAAGTATCCGTAGTAGCCTAAGCCAACGCCAATGTTAACCGTTTGGCCATACTTTTCTGATGTGGTGTTTTGCGCAAACAGCATACTGCTGATGCATACTAATGCTAATGTTGTGGTAAATTTTTGTAATTTCATGTTCTGGTTGTTAGGGTGAATTTATTGTAGCGGTTTATTGTACAGAGCACAATAAACCGCTGGTTTTTAAATATTAGTCGTTGTAAAAACGGTAGCCAAGTGTTATCTGGTACCAGTTGTTTTTGTAACGTGGTGTGGTTGATGTGCCATCGCCATTGTTGGCCATTATATCCCAACCTAAGCGACCGCTTACAACCAGGTGATCCATGTTTATATCAGCTCCCAGAGATAAACCGAAAATGTTCTTACGAATATTGTCAGCAGCAAATTCTTTTTCCTGTGCGATGCTGGTGGTGGTATTGGCAAATTCATCTCTTTGCTTAACCAGGTAAGAATACTGCGGACCTACCAATACGGTGATAAAACTGGTTGGCTTAAGTGCCAGAAAAATTGGTACATCAATGTAACTGGTGGTACGTGTAAACTTGTAGGTATCGCCCAATAAAATACCGGTAGCTTTAAATCCTTTTTGAGAGTAAAGTATTTCAGGCTGAACGCCTATATAGGTGCCCAAAGGCAGGGTAAGAAATGCTCCTACAGCTAATCCGAATTTAGGGTCGGCAACAAAAGCCTCTCCCTGAGCATCATATACGTTGGAGTAGTTACCACCTATTTTTAAACCGAATTTAGGCTTGTCGCGAATATCGGTAGTCGTTGTGGTGGTTGTTTCCTGTGCACTGCAAATATTGGCCAACATTAAGCCGGCTGATGTTAAGGTAATAAGTGTCTTTTTCATATTGTTGTTTTTACTTTTTATGTGCTCTGTTTATTTAACATTTTTTACGGTAAGGTCTTTAAGCGATTTGCCTAACTCTTCCATGTCGCGGTCAAACTCTGCTTTAAAATTTTCCCACTGTTCTTTTCCTTCAGCCTTGTAATCATCCATCTTCTTTTTCATGTCAGCATTCTTTTTGTCGAGCTCAGCAATTCTTTCTTTGTGCTCCAGTCTTTGCTCCGTTTTCTCGTTGGCAATTCTGGCGTTAAACTCAGCCACGCTTTGGTTGTTGGCACGTATGCGTTCATCCATTTTCTGGCGGTAGTCAGCCATGTCTTCTAAATAAGCTTTGTTAGCCTCATCCAATTCTTTCTCTGCCTCATATACCTTTTCGGTGGCATCTTCCACTTTCTGTGAAGGACTGGTACAACTGCTCACGGTGATACCGGCAACTACCAGAGCTGCAGAAATACTCCATAAGCGATTTTTAATTTGTGTCATTGTTATCATGTTTAGTTGTGAACATTTCACCTTACAAAGGTTGTTCTATTGTTGCGTGGGTATGTTACAACTAACCCGTTAAGAGTTACATTAATCTCACGTTGTGCACACGGGTGGACATTACGCAAAAAAGACTGTCTGAGGCTATCAGACAGTCTTTTATACACTGGTGTGGGCTTTATTTATTTAGCCGGCACAATGTCAATCAGAACTGTTCTGTTGTAAAAACGTTCTTCAGGGTAACGATTCTCAAACGGAGTTACATCTGTATCCTCACCAAATCCGTGTATATCAATCTGAACGCCTTTTTTGCCTCTTTTGGCAAGTCCGGCTTCAATTATTCCTTTCACTTCGTTGGCACGGGCATAAGATAATTGTTGGTTGTACTCATCACTTCCAATCACATCGGTGTGACCATGGATAATGACTGTACTGTTGTCCTGAATTTTAGGAACAACAATTTCGTTCAGGTACTTTTCATAAATGGAGTTGGCGTTTGATTCGTTGAACTCGAACAATACACTGTAGCGCATTCCTTCTTCGTTCGCAGCCGGCTTCCACAACACCATTTGCACAGTGGTGTCTTTGGTTACCGTTTTGCCTGATTTGGTTTTACCTACCATAGTTACTTTGTACCTGCCTGACGGGCGATCGCCTAATATAGCTTTGCCGGGTATGCTCACTGTTTCTTTGGTGTAAGGTCCGAATACTTTTACTTTTCCTGATTCATCGGTTACTTCTGCATTCCAGCTGGTGAATTCGTTTTTTGATCCTTTGGCATTCAGGGTTACATAACTTTCAACAGGAGCATCCTGTACATCACCGATTACTACCGGCTTAAGTGGTGCATCCGGTCCGCTTTGAAACTCCATCAACATTTCAGGTGATGAACTCTCAATGGAAACCCTGCGGTCTCCTTCACGTAACAATACCAACTCATCAGTACCGCCTGCTTTTTCAGATGGAATTTTTGGTTTGCTTCTGCCTTCCACATTAATTCTGGAAGGGTCAATTCCGAATATAACTACTAGGTAGGTTTTGATGGATTGCGACATTTGACGTGCGTCTGCCTCGCCCAGCTCTGAAGAGCCTACCAGCGTTACAGTAGAGGAAGGATTTTTCTGCATCCTGTCGCCTAAAATATTTAAAATATTATAGTAAACGGTCATTTGTCTTTTTGAACGACCGCTGAGTTTTTTAGGTGTAAATACTTCCAACTGATCTTCTTTAAAATCTTTCACCTGATTTTTAGTAAGCAGCACATACCGGTCAGGAATACTTGTTGACCCTAAGTCAAAAAACACATAGTTACGCAATGGAAACGTTTCTCTCACACGTCTTTCAGCCGGGATGTTTTTAGGTGCATTAACAAAAAACACTGTACCTGCAGTTCCCGCTGCGCCAGTTGTGCCGGCTCCTGCAGCTGCAGCAGCTTTGGCAGCGTTTGTTGAATCTTCAGCAGCCTTAGCGGCATCTTCAGATAATACTACAGGAGCAACAATAATGATAGCTTCTGTAGCGGCTACTTCCTGACCTCTTCCGAATTTAAAAATGGCTCCGGCACGCAAGGTGCTTACAGTCCATGTTTCAATAGAACGGGGTGATTGACCAAAGTAAGGTTGGTAAGAAATGAATGGTGTAAGTACGTATTGATTTTGGTTGTAAGGCGAAGAAACAGGTATATCATAGCCCATTCCTATTTGCATAGAAAGGAGTGTTTGATTCACGTTACTTAAATCTCCTTTTACTTCAGCACTTACTACCTGTCCCGGATAATCAGGGTTGGCCTTTAATTGATAGGTAAATGACTTTTCAATATTGTAAGCAAAACGTGGTCCGCCATAAATGTAGAACCCTGAATTTAGTGAAGGATTAAAACGTACAGTGGGTTCAACGCTTACATAAGTAAGTTTTGTAGTGAGGTCTGCCGGGCAGTTGCATGGAGAGATTTGTTCTCTGAAAGCACTTTTACGACTGTCGTATCCAACTTGTAACATAAAGCCCCACAACGATTCCGGATTGCGGTATTCAATGTGCGGAGCAAGAAACAAACCTACGCCCACTTTATCGCCACCACGAAAAGCAACCGGTGGTTTAAAGTTGTCGTTCAACCGTTGTGTGGAACCGTTGTAGAAGTTAAAGTTGGCACCACCGGCCACACCAAACCACCACGAGGGTTGGCTGTACTGTGTTTTGGTACTGTCTTGAGCATATGATGTGTTTTGCAAGCCGGTTAATGCGAGCAAGCTCAAACTTAACCGCATTATATTTTTCGGATAAAAGTATCGTGCTAGGCACGATACTTTTGTTGTGATGTTGTTCATTATTTTTAAGATTATGGTTTGTTGATTATGTTAGTGTTGGTCATTACTACAGCTCCGTTACGGGCCAGCATGCGACCTTCAGCAACAGCTCCTGAATTCATGGTGATGGAAGTAAGTGCGAGTATGGTTCCTTTAAATGAGGTGTTATCGCCAATGGTAGCCGAACTACCGGTTTGCCAATAGATGTTTTTAGCCTGAGCGCCTCCTGAAAGTATAATACTTCCTCCTGCTCCACCTACTGTGGTAAAGGCTGAAGCAATCTGGAATATCCATACAGCATTAACATCTCCCTGGGCATCAAGTGTAAGATTACCCGATTGAATTAACAGTGTAGTGGTTGATTTGTAGATACCCGGTGCAAGTGTTTTACCACCCTGGTCGCCAGATACCGTTGCAGGTGCCGGTGTGGTGGCGCCTTCTGCAAATTGGTAAGCATCGGTTAAATCCTGTTTGGCTTGTACAAGCATAGCAGCTACTCCCGGAGGTGCAACGTCATCAGAAGCATACATGGCTCCGTTAACAATTATTGCAGGTGGGAAACCGGTGATGGATGAACGTACACCGGGGTGTATGCCCACATCCATATTTCGTATTTCACTAAATCCGGCAGCGTTGCTCACGCCTACTCCGGCAATGATTCCGAAACGTGCTACTGATTTCAGATCTACTCCCTGCGGGCCTAATGGTGCAACGGTGGTAAATGTCCACACGTAGTTACTTGCAATAGATGTTCCGGCAAGATTTTTAGCACCTGTGGTGATGGTAGCTGTGTATGTGGTTCCTGATAAGAGGTTGGCGGAAGGTGTAAAGCTCGCTTTTACGCCTGAATAGGTTACTACTCCGGTTACGGGTGTGGTTCCTATTTTTAGTGTAAATGTGCTGGTAGTAATGGTTGATTGATCCATGTTGGTGCTGAAGTCGGCTGTAATCACTTTGTTCAGTGCCACACCGGTACCCAGATTAGCGGGGTCGGTTGAAATTACTGTTGGTGGAATGGCAGCAGCTGTAGTAAAGCTCCACACGTAGTCACTGGCTATAGAAGTTCCGGCAAGATTTTTTGCTCCTGTTGTGATAGTAGCCGTGTAAGTTTTGTTCGCAATTAAATCACTTTGCGGAGTAAATGTGGCGGTATTGCCTGAGTAGTTTATTGTACCGGTTACAGGTGTTGCACCATCTTTTAAGGTAAAGGTGGATGTTGTAATGGTTAATGCATCCATAGGCTCGCTGAAGGTTGCTCCGATTACTTTGTTCAATGCAACTCCCGTGGCCAGATTAATAGGGTCAGTAGAAGTTACTGTAGGTGGAATGGCTGCAACTGTAGTAAAGCTCCACACATAATCATTGGCAAGTGCTGTTCCCGATGGGTTTTTAGCTCCTGATGTAATGGTAGCGGTGTAAACTTTGTTGGGCGATAAATTACTTTGCGGAGTAAAGGTGGCCGTGCTGCCTGAATAGTTTATTGTACCGATAACAGGTGTCGCACCATCTTTTAAAGTAAAGGTGGATGTTGTTATGGTTAATGCATCCATGGGCTCACTAAAAGTTGCGCTCACAATTTTATTTAACAGTACACTGGTAGCCAGATTAATGGGATCGGTAGAAACGACAGTAGGAGCAATAATAGTAGAGGTAGTGAAGGTCCAAACCTTGTTGTTCACCAATGCAGTTCCGGCAAGATTTTTAGCGCCCGTTGTGATGGTAGCCGTATAAACAGTGTTTGACAACAAACCGCCCGTTGGTGTAAATGTAGCCGTAGAGTCGGTGTAGGATACCACACCGGCAACGGCATTTGCACCCGCTCTGAGTGTGTATGTACTACCATTAATTGTTGACGGATCCATTTTAATGCTGAATGTTGCTTTGATAAGTTTGTTCAATGCAACACCTGTAGCATTATTTGCGGGATCAGTAGAGATAACCGTTGGTGCAATGTTGGCAGCCGTGTTAAACGTCCAGATGTAATCACCACTGAGGTTTGTTCCCAAAGTATTTTTAACAGCTGCTTTTATAATACACGTGTATGTGCTGTTAGGTAAAAGATTTACGGTTGGAGTAAACGTAACTGTGGAATCTGTATACGAAATATTTCCGTTTACAGGATTTCCGTTTTGTTGCACCTTAAAGGTGGAGTCAGTAAACGTAAGCGCATCCATAGGCATGTTAAATGTTGCCTGTATCTCTCTGTTAATGGCTACTCCGGTTTCATTTTGTAACGGGTTGGTCGAAACCACAATAGGAACAATGGTTGTACCTGTGCTGAATGCCCATACAAAGTCCGTTTGTAATGCGTTTCCGTCTAAGTCTTTGATGTAAGTTAATACACGTCCCGTGTAGGTTGTGTTTTCAACCAGATCATCAGTAGGTGTAAAACTCATTGTTTTGGTCTGGTCGTCATAAGTAACGGTTCCTTCCAAACGTGTGGTTCCTTTAACGGTAAAAGTGGCCCGGTTAATTGTAGCGGGATCCATTCTCTCGTTGAAAGTAACGGTTACAACTTTCCCGATAGGAACACCTGTAGCATTGGCTACCGGGCTGGTGGCAACTACCAGCGGGCATACTCCGACAATTTCTTCAAAATTGTCTTTTTTGCACGCTGCGATTAATACAACGGATGCAATGGCAAGCGTTGTCAAAAGTTTCTTGATTTTCATGTACTGTTTGTTAATTAGTGTAAATGTTTTTACCCCACAAAGGTCTGATGCGAGGCATTTTTAAACGTTACATCCATCTGAATAGGAATTACATAATTCACGGATACGTGGGGAATATGTGCGTTTTTTGCAGGCGTATTAAATAAAAAGCAGGGCACCCTTCCTGAGAAAAGTACCCCGCTAGTCTAACAAACCTAATACATGAATTACTGAACTATTAGTCTCTTGAAGTAACGGTTGGTGTTGCCCGATACGCAGATCAGATATGTTCCTTTTGTCTTCAGTTTGTTCAATGGAATAGTTAAAAAATAGTTGTCGCTTTCAATAAGTGTGTTGGTTGAGTAGTGTAACTTACCGGCCAGGTCGGTTAACTCAACAAGAACAGTATTACCTTTTTCTCCTTCAATAATCAACGTTGTAGAGTTGTCGCCTGCCGGGTTGGGGTATAAGTTGATGCTTGCAGAAGCACGTGTGTGAGAAGCTATCGTTTTCAGGCATTCGAAATTGCCGTTAAAATCAGTTTGTTTCAACCTGTAGTATGAAAGGCCGTTGTGTGGGCTGTAGTCAACTGTTGAATAATAAACGGGTACAACGCTGTTGCCCGATCCGTTTATTGTTGCAATGTCTTTAAACACTAGGCCATCCTCAGAACGCTGAACGGTAAAAAAATTATTATTATTTTCAGTTGCGGTTAACCAGTTAAGGTAAACGTGGCCGTTTGAAGTAGCAGCAGAAAATTGGAGTAGCGTTACAGGCAATGTAACGTTGGATGTGTTAGTTGTTGCATCAACAGCGCCACTGGTAGTAAGTGTACGGCCCTCTATGTGTGTTCCGCTTCTGATGGAAATAGCACCTATATGGCACACCAGTGTTCCTTTAAAATATGAAGAGTCCATAATGGTGGCTAAACCTTCTATTTTCCAATACACATTTTTTGCCTGTGCTCCGTTACGCAAAACAACCTGTGCATGTTTACCGGTTGAAAACGCCCCATTTACTTTGATGACAAATACAGCAGCAGAATTATTTTGTGCATCCAGGAATAAGGTGTCGGTCATCACGGTTGCCGCATTCAAAAAATACACGCGCGAAGTAAGTACCATACTATTACCAAAGGTTCCGGGATTAGTCAGTTGACTGTCATGTGGCAGGCTGTCGAGGTAAGTAAATAACAAGCCCAAATCTGTAGCACATTGAGCGGTAGCACTGTTGGGGCTTAAGTGAACCGTTCCGTTAACTAAAGAGGTATCAAAGCCGGTTACTGCTCCGCTGTTACTTCCTACATCTCCTGTTAAAACAGTGTTACCGGTGTTAGTCACCGCACCGCTTGATGAGAAAAGCACAAAATTGATTGTACTACCTAATGGTGGCGATTGTGCAAAAAGACAAGCAGACCACAATACACTGGTAAAGGTTAATAAAAAGTATCGGCTGAATGGATTCATTAATTTTTCGCTTAGGCGGTGAATTGGTTTTCACTCAGCAAAGGTGGTCAGGAAATTTGTCGGTAGTGTTACACATCTAAAGACAGATGTTGTAGTTTTCACAGGTGGGGAATCAGTGTGCAGTAAACAGGGCTACCTTTATCACTCAATATTAAAAATATGAATGCACAAAAAGTAGTTACGGTTTTTGCAGATATCCCTGCCGGAGCAACAGCACAGGATAAATCGTTTGTTAAACTCTACCCTGAATTGGATTATTTATTCGATGACGGAATGTACATCGAAAATATTGTTCAGAATCATATTGCTAATGACAGGTACGTTCTCACATTTATTTTCAGAAGCTACAATCACCCTCAATAAAACAAAAAAGGCAGCGAAATACTTTTCGCTGCCTTTTTTACGGTGAAGAAAAAATCAGTCTTCCACTACATTTAAATCATCTTCGTCTTCATCTGCTTTTACAGGCGATGGAGCCGGTGCTTTATCCTGCATTTTTGACTCTCTTTTCATTTTCATTTTTTCGTGGCGCGCCTTGGCATCTACTTTCCACTTGGCATATTGCTCAGGAGTAAGAATAGTTTTTAATTTTGTGTGGTACTCCTGACGAATCACTTTCATTTCCGGTGCAGCCGCTTTGCGGTCTCCTTTGTGTTTTTCACGTACGGCCTTCATTTTTTCTCCGCTGCTCACCATCAGTTCGCGCACTTGTTTTTGTTGAGCTTCATTGAGGTTATACTGCTTGGTCATTTGTGCAATACGCTTGTCAATGTTTTGCATCGGATCACCTTTTGGTCTTTGAGCCATAGGTTTTCCCGGTTTGGGTTGTTGAGCCTGTACCAGCACTATGCTGCATATCAGGGTAAGAAGAAGCATTATTTTTTTCATGACTAAATTGTTTGAATTATAGATTAAAGGTAAAACGATTGGTTTATTCTGCCAAATAAAAATGCAGGTAAAACTTTGATAGTAAAGGGCTTTGTTTTTGCTGCCCGCACTAACGAAAAAACCCTTTAATTTGTATGCTTTTAATACGCGTAAACATGAACGAAGACGAACGCATCCGAAGGGCTTTTGAAAATAAACGCTGGCCTGAAATTAAAATCTCCGACTCCTGGGCCATATTCAAAATTATGTCGGAGTTTGTGAGCGGGTTTGAAAAACTGTCGAAAATAGGTCCTTGTGTATCCATATTCGGTTCGGCAAGAACCAAACCCGATAACAAATATTTTAAACTGGCTGAAGAGATTGCCGCTAAACTTTCAGAAAATGGTTTTGGTGTGATTACTGGTGGGGGCCCGGGTATTATGGAGGCCGGAAACAAAGGAGCCAAAGACAACAATGGCAAATCGGTTGGTCTTAATATTGATTTACCTTTTGAACAAAGTCATAACCCTTACATTGATTACGATAAACTCATTCACTTCGATTACTTTTTTGTACGTAAAGTAATGTTTGTGAAATATGCGCAAGGATTTGTGGTATTGCCGGGTGGTTTTGGTACCATGGATGAACTGTTCGAGGCGCTCACACTTATACAAACACAAAAGATTGCCAAATTCCCTATTGTATTGGTAGGAAGTGAATTTTGGGGCGGTTTGATTGACTGGATTAAAAAAGTAATGCTGGAGCAGGAAAATAATATTAATGCCAAAGACCTTGATCTCTTTAGAGTAGTTGATACAGCCGATGAATGTGTGGCCTATATCAATGAATTTTATACTAAATACGCTTTATCGCCTAATTTCTAATATTGCCACATGAGCAACAACCAAAACAGTTTAGCAGAGAATTTGAAGAAGGATGCACTGGCCTATCACACCAAAGGCCGTCCGGGGAAAATAGAAGTAGTGTCTACTAAACCCACTAACACCAAGCGTGATTTAAGTTTGGCCTATTCACCGGGAGTGGCAGAGCCGTGTTTGGAAATTGCCGCAAATGTAGAAGACGTATACAAGTACACCATTAAGGGTAATCTGGTGGCTGTAATTTCCAATGGAACAGCGGTGCTGGGTTTAGGAGATATAGGACCGGAAGCTTCGAAGCCGGTGATGGAGGGTAAAGGAATCCTGTTTAAAATTTTTGCGGATATTGATGTGTTTGATCTGGAGTTGAACACGAAAGATGTGGATGAATTTGTACGCACGGTAAAAATACTTGAGCCAACATTTGGCGGAGTAAATCTGGAAGATATTAAAGCACCTGAGTGTTTTGAAATTGAACGCAGATTGAAAGAGGAATTAAATATTCCGGTGATGCATGATGACCAGCACGGCACAGCTATTATTAGTGGTGCGGCTTTGTTAAATGCACTGATAGTGGTTAAAAAGAAAATTGATAAGATAAAATTGGTAGTGAACGGTGCGGGTGCTTCTGCCATATCGTGTACCCGTTTGTTTGTGAGCCTGGGAGTGAAGAAAGAAAACATTGTGATGCTCGATAGTAAAGGCGTTATCAGAACCGATAGCCCTAATTTGGATATTACTAAAAAGGAGTTTGCCACTACCCGCAACATTAATACATTGGAAGAAGCTATGAAGAATGCCGATGTATTTGTGGGTCTCTCTAAAGGGAATGTGCTCAATGCCGATATGTTGCGTTCTATGGC
Source organism: Bacteroidia bacterium (assembly GCA_035299275.1). Classification (GTDB taxonomy): domain Bacteria; phylum Bacteroidota; class Bacteroidia; order UKL13-3; family UKL13-3; genus JAGPCK01. Next base: position 291 of record DATGWX010000203.1, on the reverse strand, counting down.
TAAAGACCCTGTTGTGTTTGCTATGGCCAATCCTGATCCGGAGATTGAATACAACGAAGCCATTGCTGCACGGGAAGATATTGTGATGGCCACCGGCCGAAGCGATTATCCCAATCAGGTGAACAACGTACTGGGCTTTCCGTATATTTTCAGAGGTGCTTTGGATGTACGTGCCACCACCATTAACGAAGAAATGAAACTGGCTGCAGTGCGTGCTATTGCTGCATTAGCGCATGAGCCTGTTCCTGAAATTGTGAATCTGGCATACAACGAAAAAAACGTAACGTTTGG
>DATGWX010000202.1:0-2504 GCA_035299275.1 Bacteroidia bacterium | reverse complement strand
GCAGTTCATGAGAGAAGGCGATAGGTTGAGTTGGTGCATAACCTTTTTGTACACCTACTACTGTGTTACCATAATTGAAGCCGTATCCGCTAAGCAGAATAACCACAATGGTCATAACCAGCATTACACCAACTACAGGGTGTTTGGTAAACAACTTGTAGCGAAGTGTGGTTTTCGGATCAACCACTTCTTCAGCGGCTTCTTCAGGGAATTTCTGAGCGTAGAGGTTATTCACCACAGCTTTAATGCGCACCAGAATAAATACAACTACCACCAGAATAATGGCCATTACCAGCAAAGCAATAAGGGTGTAGTTGTTGTAGAATGGATCCTGGCCGGCACTTGCCGTAACAGTAGTTCCTTTGTTGTCACCACCGGTTGTTTGTGCAGGAGTTGTTGTTGCCACCGCTGCAGGAGCCTCACTCTGCTGCTTGATATAAGCTAATACAGATTTGATGTCGGCATCCGAAAGGTTCTCGAAAGACTGCATCGGCATTTTGTTGAATTTGTTGAAAATCTCAACTGCGTAAGCATCACCGCTTTTTATAACGGCATCTGAATTTTTAATCCACTTGATTAACCAGGCTTCGTCTTTGCGCTTGTGCACATCTTTCAAGGCCGGGCCAACTACCTGCTCGCCAATGGCGTGGCATGATACACAGTTGGCTGTGAAAATTTTCTCTCCTGCTGCTACATCCTGGGCTTTTACCGCCCAACTGTATGCGGAAAGAATCAGTGTGAGGGATAAGGCTAATCTCTTTATGCTCATTTTTTGTACTGATTTTGTCATTTAAAACGTCTGAAATTCCTATTTAAAGTTTCAAATTTTTAGAAGTAGCTTTAATTTAACCACCTCGTAATAATTGATTTACCCTCCAAATTAAATGTCAGATTTTAGTCATTTTTTCGCGCTCAAATATATGTACAAGTCGCAAAAATGCTGAGGGTGGCGAGATAAAATAATAATTTAGAATACGTCTAAATAGTGGATATCTTCAAACGAGTAGAGAATCAGTTTTCCTGAAGATGAGGATTTTTATCGAGGGAACTATAAACTGAATTGCGTGAGATGTATTCAGGAACAATATCTTTCATTTTACGAACGATATCTTCTTCTTTTTGCTTGAGGTTAATATCGAGCAGTACGTTGGTCTCTTGTTTTACCGAATGGAAGTCGTAGGTACGCACTTTTGCAATCATTATCTTAGGGTGATGGGTTGCAATGGTGTTCTCACTGTCATTAAGCAGTTCTTCTTTTATTTTTTCACCCGGGCGTAATCCGGTAAACACGATCTGTATGTCCCTTCCTAAAGTAAGTCCGGAAAGCTTAACCATTTTCTTAGCCAAATCAACAATCTTGATGGATTTACCCATATCAAAGATGAAAATCTCGCCACCTTTGCCCATTGCACCTGCCTCCAAAACCAACTGACAGGCTTCGGGAATAGTCATAAAGAAGCGTGTAATATCAGGGTGTGTAACAGTTATAGGGCCACCTTCTTCAATTTGTTTACGGAATCTGGGAATAACAGATCCGTTAGAACCCAAAACATTTCCAAAGCGGGTAGTAATGAAGCGTGTTTTACAGTAGTTGTATTGTTCAGAGTTGTTGAGAGACTGTATATAAATCTCAGCGATTCGTTTAGAGGCACCCATAATATTAGTGGGATTCACGGCCTTATCTGTAGATACGAATACAAATTTTTCAGCTCCGAATTCCACGGCTAAATCAGCCATTGTTTTTGTACCCAGTACGTTGGTTTTTACGGCCTCGGATGGATTAGACTCCATAAGCGGAACATGCTTGTATGCTGCAGCATGATAAATGATGTCGGGTTTATACAGCTCAAACAAAGACTTCATTCTTGTTTTATCACAAACATCTGCCACAAAAAGCTCAATGTTATTGCCCAAGGCTGATTTGTCTACTTCCAGTAGTTCGTTTTCCAAATGATATAGCGGTGTCTCAGCTTTATCTACCAACAATATTTTGTCAGGGAAAAATGGAAGCAGCTGCCTTACAATCTCACTGCCAATTGAACCTGCTGCCCCGGTAATCATTACTTTTTTACCTTTAAGCTGACGGGCAATTATTTTCTTATCCAGTTCAATGGTGTCGCGTTCTATCAGGTCTTCAATTCGTACGTTTTTCAACTGATGGAAACTCAGTTCCCCGTTAATCCATTTATCTACAGGAGGTACATTCAGTACTTTAATGTTGTGCTGAAGACACTCTTCAATAATCTGTTGTTTTCTTTGCAGGGAGAGGGTACTGGTTGATATAATTAATTCATCAATACCGTACTTAGGCAATACAACCTTTAAATCCTGCCCACCGTTAAATATCTTAACACCTTCAACTGTTTTGCCGCTTTTACTGAGTTCATCGTCAAAAAATGCAACTACTTTCACATTGGCTGATCGGTCCTGATCTAAGGTCCTTTTGGTAATCAAACCAGCTTGGCCTGCTCCGAAGATGGCTACCCGCTTTTTCTCCTCTGAAG
>DATGWX010000201.1:0-2435 GCA_035299275.1 Bacteroidia bacterium | reverse complement strand
ACAGCTGAACTAACCTGCTCTGTTGTTGCCGGAGCAGATACCGTTGGCATAGGCGTAGCTGCCTGTTTTGCTGCAGGTTTAGGTTTACCCGGTTGTGCATAAGATACCTCGAATGCCATACAAACGGCTAAGGCTACTATGCTGAATCTGTTCGTTTTATTCATAAATGTATAGAATTTTTGAAGGACGAAAATAAACCATTGCTCCCCGTTTACCAAAAAACAGCCCTGTATTAAAATAGCATTTTTGCTAAAGCGATAAAAGAGCCGACCAATACCACTCAAATTCAGACGAAAAAACGGAATACCCGCACATTGTGCGTAAACGGTATTGCACATTAGCAAGTTCTCCATTACTTTCGCAGGTAACTAATTATTACACATGAAACGCACACATATTATAATTGCTATTGTTCTTATCGCAGCATTCAGCAGATTGTTGCCTCACCCTGATAACTTCTCTCCTGTTGCAGCTATTGCCCTGTTCAGCGGTGCTTTCCTTGGCCGTTCATTGGGAATTTTTATTCCGTTAATCAGTTTATTGATTGGCGATTTAATTATGGGCAGTCAGGATGCGCTGTATATGGAATACCTTACTTCCGGACAGTTTGCAACAGTTTACCTGAGCATGATTTTAAGTTCATTTATTGGCATGTATATCGGTAAAACAGTGAGCGTGACCAGCGTGCTTAGCGGTGCGATGGCTTCATCTCTGGTGTTTTACCTCATTACCAACTTTGCTTTCTGGTATTCAGGTCTTCTTTACCCTATGAATGCATCGGGTTTAGTGCTTAGCTACACCAATGCTATCCCCTTCTACAAATGGACCTTGCTGGGTGACCTTTGTTACTCTGCAGCCCTGTTTGGCAGCTATTACTTTATTCAGCGCAGCCGCCTTCAGTTAATTAAACTCTGATAATCAATTTTCGGTATAAAGAAAAATCCCGCCAAAAGCGGGATTTTTTATGCAATGAGTGGAGAAGAAACTTAATTGGACTTGAGCAATTCTTTTACTTTGCTCATCAGCGCTTTTTCTAATTTCTGTACTTTGGGAAGTAACACTTGTTCTTCCACCAAGCTGTGCACCTGTAAATCCTGCTCAAAATCGTGCAACTCTCTCATAAGAATGCGGTAAGCAATGTGGTCACCTGAATCACTTTTAAAATTGTGAGTGAGTTTGCGTAACACCAGCATATCATCATCATCATGCGCGTGTTTCATAATGAAGTGATCTAAGGAGAAACTCTTTACTTCCAACAGAAAATTATTGGTAAAACGTATGCTGTTTCGTTCCAGTTTTCTAATGTAAGGAAACACTACCGTGTTCTCATAGTGAATGTGGGCAAGAAAATCTTTTCTGAAGGAATCAAAAATATTGTTGAGCAAATGCAGGTGCGGGTATTCTTTACCCAATTGCTGGGCACAACGTTCAATGTGGTGTTGAATGATGGGAAGCATGACCTGCGCATAGTTATGATGGCTTTTTTGCAGGTGTGTAACAAGGCGCCCCGGAGCATAGTAGCGGTAGTCTTTACTTAACTCAGCAGCCCAAAGACTATTTTCCTCCAACTGATCCTGAATACGTACCGGCTCTACCTTGGATATGCGGCAGGCTTCGGCCAGTGTGTGGTTAAGGTAGTCGAAAAAGTCAATACCAAACTGATGCAAAACGGCTGCATAGCGGTAATCCTCTTCCAACAACTGACTAACTACTTTTTTATGATCAGACATAATCGAATAGCAAATATACTGTTTCAATTCTCAAAATAAAGTACAAATTTGCTGCACCTTACAAAACACCTTATGCAGTGGTCGCTTACACCTATTCGGCTTGAGTTGAAATATACCTGGGCCATATCCCGCAACAGCTCTGAATACAAACAGAACTATCTGGTTACTATTACTGATAATATAGGCAATCAGGTATTTGGAGAGGTGGCGCCTAACATCCGTTACGGTGAAACACCTGAGATTATTGAACGTTTTTTCAAGGAATTCAGTCAATTGGTAAGCGGTAAAAATTTCACCTCACTTGATACTTTAAATGAGTTTTTAGACACCCTGCCACTTCCCCATTCGCTCAGGTTTGGTATTGAATCGGCCTTTGTGCATTTTTTATGTTTGGGCTCCGGCAAAAAGCTGGCTGATATTTTAGGCATTACTTTACCTACACAAGTAAAAACCTGTTATTCCATTCCAATAATGGAGCCCCAACAGATCGGAGAATTTTTATCATTAAATAATTTAAGTCGGTTCGAGTCGCTTAAAATAAAGGTGAATAAAGACAGTGGCTTAGATTCGTTACAAGAGCTATCAAAACATTTTCAAGGCAACATTTACTTAGACCCTAATGAAGCTTTTGAAAATGCAGATGAGCTTTTACAGTTTCTGGAAAAGGTACGTCACCTGCGTATTTCATTTGTAGAACAACCCATG
>DATGWX010000200.1:0-1739 GCA_035299275.1 Bacteroidia bacterium | reverse complement strand
TGGTCGGGAGTAGGTGTGTAGGTGATGTTTTCACCTACGCCGTTACCGCCGAGAAAATTGGGAGAGAACAACACATCCAGCGTTCTCGGATCGGTGAAATCCCAATAAGGTACGGTAAGGTTGGGATTTCCCGAAACTTCCTGCAACGCTTTTTCATACCGCGCCAGCAGTTCCCGGTGCCAAGATGCGAAGGCGGGGGCGAAGTGCGCTGCGTTAATGCCCGCTTCAGCCAAGGGCCCTTCGCCCATATCCATCCCTTCCATTCTGGGCATATTGGCAAAGGCCATGATCTCCACATGGAGCATCACAAAGAAATCCAGAACGCTGATGTCCGTGCCTGCAACTGGTGTGTTGCTCAACCTCACAACGGCGCTGGTGTAAGCGTTTTTCTCGTCTTGAGTGAGGTCTAGAACGCTTTTCCGTTCTTTTTTATCAGGCGTACTCAGTGCCGCGATCAGCTCGTCGTATTGCCGAAATCCCTCTCCATCTGCCTGCGCCACTGGGCTTGAGCTGGATGTCTGAATTTGCATTGTTTCTTCGGACATATTCGACATGGAGCCTCCCATGTCCATCGTCATATCCATCGGATCTGTTTCGTTTAGGTTTTCTTCCATGATATTCGGCTTTTCCTTTGTAAATTTACGACAAAAGTCTTTACCTTCAACTGTGTGAATTACAACAGTTGTATAGGTTTTTCTAGGGGTCGATTAACAGGTTCTGAATTAATTTATTTTTGGTTTTGTTATCCTACCACCACCCAGTTCCAACTAACATAAAAACAATATGAGTGATTTTTTTGCGTGGTACAGCTATAACATTACCCTTTTCACACAGAAACCTTAACCCTTGATTTGAGGTTATTACCTTTACTTTAGTTGGATGTTTGTTTTTTGCTTCTAGGGTAGGCTTGAACAAAAGAAGGCAATAACTATTGCAGTTTATCAAAACCTGAATAAAAATCAAGCCAGTCCTTAGACAAGCTTAATAAAAGCTACTTTTCCTACTTTTCCTACTTTTCCTACTTTTTAGTTCAATAATCTTACCCACGACACATCGAGCGGGTAAGTACTGGCCCTAATTTAAAATTATCACTCGTAGGAAATTTCAGATTTTGTGACAAATCTTCAAACTTCACCGACAATTTACCCCTGCAACGCGATCGCCCGCACAGAATCACCTGTTCCCAAAAGCAGCGTCTGCCAGCACAAACAAAGGAAACGCCTAATTTTCGACGCTGCAAGTGCAAGTTTTCCACTTTTCGCCTATGGATGGGAATTGTTCTTAACAGGCACTTCTTAAACATTCTTCATTAACTTATATTTAAGCCGAGCGAGCGCAGAAATTAACATTATACCCAGTTTACTAGACTGGTAAATACATTAACAAAATTTATTAATTTAGAATATACCATCAATAATAAAAATCATTATATCCTACTTTTACTACAAACTCGCTGCTAATAAACATAAACGACCTGTTGTATGCTGGTTTCATACACAAAAATACCACCTAAAAATATATGACTCCGTAATACTAATAAAAATTAAAATCTGCTAAGCAGGCCACACTAAAAAAGTGTGAATACCTGGCAGCGATAATAATTAACAACAAAAAATCAGTAACATTAATATCAATTATCTACCAGATTAGGGGCTTAGAAATGACACCAGAGCAAGATTACCATATGTCTCCAGAAGAATTTCGTCAATGGGGATATAAAACGATCGACTGTATAGTTA
>DATGWX010000199.1:0-26512 GCA_035299275.1 Bacteroidia bacterium | reverse complement strand
TTCCTGAGGTGAGTGATTTTCATTCGCTCATTGAGTCAACAGATGAAGATATTCCTGTTCATTTATTTCAACACGGCTAATCATGGAGAATATACTTCATTTTTTCATCTTCATACCTATTATAGGGTTTGTGTTGAGCCTTACCATAAACGAAAAAAAGGAGTCCACTATTTCTTCTGCTGTATTTGCTACCGTTGGACTTAATTTTTTACTTCTGCTCTCCTTTAGTGTATACTGGTTATTGAACGGACACCCAATGCTCAACTTGAGCGAACTTGTTATTTATGAATCACCCGGATATTTATTCACTCTGGATTTTTTCTTTGATAAAATCAGTTTGGTGTATTTACTGGTTGGAGGCCTGCTAACACTAATGGTAACCGTATACAGCCGTTTTTATATGCACCGCGAAACCGGCTATAAAAGGTTCTTTAACACCATTCTTTTCTTTTACACAGGATACAACATCACAGTACTTTCAGGAAATTTCGAGACTCTATTTATGGGTTGGGAGATTTTAGGAATATCCTCTTTCCTGTTAATTGCATTTTACCGTCACAGGTATTTGCCGGTTAAAAATGCCATGAAGGTGTTCAGCATTTACCGTATTGGCGATGTAGGAATACTGCTGGCTATGTGGATGAGTCATCATTTGTGGCATGAAAACATCACCTTCATCAAGCTCAACAACTATGAATTGGTACATGAGCATTTACAAAGCCATAGTCTGGTTGGTGTTTTTATTTCATTGATGTTGTTGATAGCCGCTGCTGCCAAATCTGCTCAACTGCCGTTTTCTTCGTGGTTGCCCAGAGCAATGGAAGGACCCACACCCTCCAGTGCTATTTTTTATGGTTCCTTATCGGTACATATCGGAGTGTTTTTATTGTTGCGCACGTACAACTTCTGGGAGCATCAATATTCTGTGAGAGTCATCATTGGTATACTGGGATTGACTACAGCAGTTGTGACTACTTTAATTGCCCGCGTACAATCATCGGTAAAAAGCCAGATTGCCTACGCATCGGCCGCTCAAATAGGGATTATCTTTATTGAAGTAGCGGCAGGATTCGAAACACTCGCCTTGATGCACTTTGCAGGAAATGCTTTTTTACGTACGTATCAGTTGCTGGTTTCCCCGTCACTGGTAAGTTACCTCATACGTGAGCAATTCTATCACTTCACTCCTCCCGATCATACTCCGGAAAAAAAATGGCTGAAGCGCTTTTCTTACACCTTGTACATGCTTAGCATAAAAGAGTTTAATCTTGACTGGCTCATGTACAAATACGTGTGGGGCGCACTTAAAACAGTAGGGAATAAAGTAAGCTACATGAAAACAAAACAAGCCATTGTTATTTACAGTGCTGTTCTGATAACAGGCCTTTACACACTCTACCACCAACAGTACATTCCTTATTTTCTCAAAAACTACATGTCGATTGTACTGGCCGCGTTGGGACTTATTATGGTACTTCGTTCTTTTGTGGAGCGTAAAAATGCACGCATGACCCTGATTCTGATTGTGCTTAATCACTGCTTTACGGTATTGGCCATTTCGTACAATGAACACTTTGACTACAGTCATTCCTTGGTTTACCTAAGTGGTGTGTTACTGTCAGGCACAGTCGGTTACCTGTGCTTGCAATACATCAGAGAAAAAGAACGCAACATATCACTACATCGGTTTTATGGTTATGCGGTAAAGTACAAAAAAGTGGCCTTCGTATTCTTTCTGGCCTGTCTGGGTTTGTCCGGATTTCCCATTACTCCCACCTTTATTGGTGAGGATTTAATTTTCAGTCATATCCATGAAAATCAATTTGTGCTGGCTGCTATTGTTGCGGTGAGCCTGATTGTTGATGGTATATCACTGATACGCATTTATGCCCGGGTGTTTCTTGGTCCTTACATCCATAACACCAAAGACATTCCTTATCGTTCTTCTTAACCTTCAATTAAACAAACATGATTTCAAAAAAATATATCCCTGCTGACGGAATAGCAGGACTTAAAGAAAACTGGAAAAGCGATTTGCTTTCCGGATTTATTATCTCTTTAATTGCCTTACCACTTTGTTTGGGCATTGCCATGGCCTCAGGTGTTCCACCTATGGCCGGCATTATTGCCGGGATAACGGGGGGGCTGATTCTCTCCTTAACAAGCGGCTCTTACTTAACCATAAACGGACCAGCGGCAGGTTTAGCTGTAATTGTGCTGATGAGTATAGACGGCTTTCGCAGCATGGCACCGGCTGGTTTAAGTCCTGAAGAAACAGAGATGTTTGCCTACCAGGCTACACTGGCTGTGGGAGTGGGTTGCGGAGTATTACAGTTACTTTTCGGACTAGTAAAAGCAGGTGTACTCAGCAATTTCTTCCCTTCATCTGTAGTGCACGGCATGTTGGCTGCTATAGGTATTATGATTTTTGCCAAGCAGTTTCATACTGCTGTGGGTGTAAAACCAGAAGGTAAAGAAATGCTCGAAGTAATTGCCGCCATTCCGAATAGTGTGATGAACATGAATCCTGAGGTAGCTGTAATAGCAATAGTAAGTTTGATTATTCTGATTGGCTTACCGCTGGTAAAAAACAAATATGTTAACATGATACCTGCACCATTATTGGTGGTATTAGTTACTATTCCGCTCGGACATTTCTTCGATTTAGAACATGAACATAAGTACCTTTTTCTTGACGGGCATGAATACACCCTGGGGCCAAAGTTTCTCGTAGCTCTCCCGGAGCATGTGTTAGATGGAATTGTATTCCCCAGATTTGATTACCTGTTTACTTCTTTTGGTATTCAAATGATGATTACCTATGCGTTAGTAGCCAGCCTGGAATCTCTATTAACCGCAAAGGCCATTGACAAACTTGATCCTTACAAACGTAAATCAAATTTTAACCGCGAGTTATTTGCGAAAGGGTCAGGAAACATTTTATCCTCTGCCTTGGGTGGTTTACCCATTATTGCCGAAGTAGTGCGTAGTTCAGCTAATGTAAACAATCAAGCCAAAACCCGTTGGGCAAATTTCTTCCATGGAGTTTTTCTTCTGATTTTTGTAGTTTTCCTCAGCCAGGTTATTCACCAAATCCCGCTGGCTGCCTTGGCGGCTATGCTTATGGTTACGGGGTACCGGCTGGCTTCTCCAAAAGAATTTGTTGCAACTTACCGTACAGGAAAAGAACAGTTGCTTATTTTTATCTCCACCATTGTGGTCACACTTGCCAGTGATTTACTCGTTGGTATTGCAGCCGGAATTTTAGTAAAACTGATTATTCACACCTATAATGGTGTACCGTTAAAAAGTTTGTTTAAACCTTTTCTTACCATTACACAGCCTGATGAGCATACCTACATTATAGATGTAGAACATTCAGCTATTTTCAGTAATTACATTGGATTGAAAAAACAATTGGATAATTTGCCACAGGGAAAAAATATAACGGTTGACTTCTCTGAAGTGAAACTGGTTGACCATACGGTAATGGAGCATATGGAAGAACTGGCTCACCACTATGAAGAGCACGGTGGGCGATTTGTAATAGTGGGGTTAGATAACCATCAACCGCTTTCAACACACCCGCATGCAACCAGAAAGTACATGAAGTTAAATGGCTAAAAATACAATATGAAAAAATACACAGCATTGGCATTAGTACTGTGCAATATTCACGTATTTGCACAACCGCGGATAAATGACCATAACAATATTGGTTGGTACACCAATACCTCCACCCTGAAATTCGCACAGAAGTGGAGCGGACATATCGAGTACCAGTGGCGCAGAAATAATTTTATTACCACCTGGCAACAAAGTTTACTACGTACCGGAATTAACTATCACCTGAATGATGATGCCGTTTTTCGTGTGGGTTACGGGTGGATAGAAACATATCCTTACGGGAAGTACCCTATCAATACGTTTGGGAAACAGTTTACTGAACACAGGATGTATGAGGCACTTACTACTAAACAAAAAATAGGGCGTTTGGAGCTCAGCAACCGGTACATGTTGGAACAACGCTGGCTGGCCACATATAACGCGGCTGCTTCTACTGAGCGCGACAAATGGACTTATGTTAATCGACTGAGGTATATGTTCAGAGCTCAACTACCACTTACTTCGGTTGCCTCATCTCTAGAAAGCAAACCAGATAATGTCGACAAATCAAATCGCTTCCCCTATGCAGTTGTATATGATGAAGTCTTTTTAGGTTTTGGCAACAAAGTGGGGCAAAACATTTTTGACCAGAACCGTACCGGGCTACTTTTGGGTTATCAATTTAATAAAAAATTTAAAGTGGAAGGTGGCTATTTTTGCCAGATAGTACAACTTGGTCGTCAAATACGCACACAAAATGTTTTTCAGTATAATCAGGGTTTTATCATAAACTCCTTTCTTAATCTGGATTTGAGAAAGAACCCTAACTAAGTAAATAAATAAACCCTGACAGGTCTTTGTACTCCCGCATAAAGACCTGGTCAGGGTTTTAAATCTAATTTTCTTTCTTAACTCAATCCTACAATCTCTCCGTTCACCATATCGATATGAAGAGCTTGGGGTTCTTTAGGTAAACCGGGCATGCGCATAATTTCACCGGCTACAGCTACTATAAATCCGGCACCACAGTTCACTACCAGGTTTTCGATGGTAATATCAAATCCTTCGGCTACACCCAAACGGCTGGCATCATCGCTAAACGAATATTGTGTTTTGGCAATACACACCGGGAATTTATCAAAGCCCATCTCGTTGATTTTTTTCAACTGTGTTCTGGCGCTCTTGCTTAAAATAACTCCTTTGCCTTTGTAAATGGTACGAACAATTTTGTTCAGTTTGTCTTCCACACTATCGGTTAACTCATATGTGTGAGTGAGCGGTTTGGAAGGTTTGTTTTCAATTACTTCAATCACTTTTTCAGCCAGTGCTTTGGCTCCGTCACCACCCTTGGCAAAACCATCGTTCAGGGCAAAATCAGCACCTTGCTCCTTGCACCAGTTGGCAATGTAGTCAAGCTCTTCTTGTGTATCAAAACCAAAACGGTTGAATCCGATAACTACGCTTTGCCCGAAGCTTTGCAAAATTTCAATGTGGCGCTGCAGGTTCTTTAATCCGTTTTTTAATCCGTCTAAGTTGGGTTCTTTAATTTTCTTTTCATCCACTCCACCGTGCAGTTTCAATGCCTGTGAGGTAGCTACCAACACCGTTGCTTTTGGAGACAAGCCGGCAATACGGCATTTGATGTTGAGGAATTTCTCTGCACCCAAATCACTTCCAAAACCGGCTTCGGTTACTACGTAATCTCCGTACATCATGGCAGTTTTGGTCGCCATAATGGAGTTACATCCATGGGCAATGTTGGCAAACGGACCACCGTGTATAAAAGCCGGAGTGTTTTCTGTGGTTTGCACTAAGTTGGGCTTAATGGCATCTTTCAGTAAAGTTACAATGGCACCCGCCATTTTCAAATCGCGTACATAAAATGGTTCTTTGTCGTACGTGTAACCAATAAGAATATTGTTGATGCGTTCACGTAAATCTTCCACGCTTTTTGACAAACACAAAATGGCCATAATCTCTGATGCAGGAGTTATATCAAAACCTGTCTCAGCGGGAATACCGTTGGTGCTGCCATTTAATCCGCTTAAGATGTAACGTAATGAACGATCATTTACGTCCAGCACCCGTTTCCACAAAATTTGCTTGAGTGCTTTTTGTGAGCCTTTATTAAAATACTGGTAATTATCAATCAATGCTGCCAGTGTATTGTTGGCGCAAGTAATGGCGTGAAAATCGCCTGTAAAATGCAGGTTAATATCTTCCATGGGCAACACTTGCGAATAACCTCCACCTGCTGCTCCGCCTTTCATACCAAAGCACGGACCCAGTGATGGTTCACGCAAAGCTACAATAGCTTTTTTCCCAATTTTATTTAATCCCAAAGCGAGTGCCACTGAGGTGGTTGTTTTTCCAACACCGGCCTTGTTAGGTGTAATGGCAGTAACCAGTATGAGGTTACTCTTGGCTACACGGCTCTCATCAATAGTTGCATCAACTTTAGCTTTGTACTTGCCGTAGAGTTCCAATTGTTCTTCATCAATACCAATGTTGGAAGCAATTTTTTGAATACGCTCTAATTTAGTTTCGCGGGAAATTTCAATGTCTGATTTCATAATGGTTGGGAGTGTTTTATTTCCTAACCCGGATAACCAGGTTGGGTGTGAAAATTACATTTGACTTTGATCGGCCGGAGGCGAACAGCGTAAGCTGGGCAAAAAATATAATCACGTGCCAGCAAATGCGTCTGATAAAATCTTTAAGAACGCCTTGTACCAGTAAGGTACTCGACAATACCTGCACTTTGCTGAAACCTATATTTTCCATGAGCTGTGTAGCTGAAGAAAAGTTCAGAAAATTTTCATGTGTAAAATCACCAAAGTAAAAAACAGTAGAGTAAGGTGCATCTACATTGGGGGTGCGAAACAGGGCCAACCCATCCGGCTTTAATGCCTCACGCACCAAATCGAGCACTTCGATTACTTCATCTTTACTGAAGTGTTCGATAATGTCCATTCCGGTAATAACATCGTAAGTATTGAGGTGAGTTTTAAGGTGTACACGCAAGTCTTCCAGTTTTGCTTCGGGAATGCCCAACTCATGTGCCACCTTAATTTGTTCTTCGCTTAAATCAATACCAATGCAGTTGGTATAACCTGCCTTTTTAAACGTGTATAACAAACTACCGTAACCACAACCAATGTCCAGTATGCGAGCATCTTTAGCTTTATCTACCAAAGGCAGTATTTCCTTGCCAAAATGTTTTTGATCAAGCAGCAGTTTTTCTTCCCGGTTGCTTTTAAAATTACTTCTACCTGCCTGACTGCGGTAGTATTGCTTATAAAATCTTTCGCGGTATTGGTACATAGCGTTGTTATGCAAACATATCAATATTTTTGCGTATCCCGTATGTTAAAGAAATTTTATCAGTATGAAGTGCTGGAAGCTGGTTGTGACGAGGCCGGAAGAGGCTGCCTGGCCGGGCCGGTTTTTGCCGCATCCGTTATGCTCGATAAAACAAAACGCATCAGCGGGTTAGATGATTCCAAAAAGTTGAGTGAGAAAAAAAGATTGCTGCTGCGCGATGAGATAGAGAACAAAGCGTTGACCTGGGCAGTAGCTCAAATTGACGTTAATGAATTGGATAAAATCAACATTCTGAATGCTTCCATAAAAGCGATGCAAACGGCCGCAGGGAAACTAAGCACAACACCTCAGTTGTTGCTCATTGACGGCAACCGCTTTAAACCGTATAAAAATATTCCTTACCGCTGCGTGGTAGATGGCGATGCACTGTACCAAAGTATTGCAGCGGCTTCTATTCTGGCCAAAACATACCGTGATGCTTATATGCTAAGGTTGCATGAACAGTTTCCGCAATACGCCTGGCATAAAAATAAGGGCTACGGCACTGTTGACCACCGCAAAGCCATAGCCAGATTCGGCACTACGGAACATCATCGTAAAAGTTTCAGTATGGGCATTGAACAATTGGAGCTGTTCTAGACTTTAACCAACAAGGTATTATTTATTCATCAGGTGCATAAATTCGCGGTCGGTCATCAACTCAAACCCTGATGAGGGAATCACAAACACGTTCTTGTCCACCGGCTTTGCTTCTACTTTGGTTACAGTGTATACCATTTCAATATCGCCCTGCTTTACGGTGTACTCCATCATCAGTCCTTTAATTTGGGGGTAATGCTGTTCATAACTGAAACTTTGCGAACCAATACTATCGCAGTACCAAATTACAGAATTGCTGGTATTGTTTTCATAATCCAGCGTAATCACATCTGCCTTTTTACAGCGGTAACCGGCTATCATTTTAGTTTCATTGCTTAAGGTAACAAAAACTTTAGGTTTTAATTCTTCGTAATTGTATCCGCTTCTCCGCACCATTACTTTTCTGCCTTTCATCTCAGCCAAAATGGTTAAATCACGGCTGCGTGCATCACCTATGGTTCTGGAGTAAGAACCGGAAGTTAACACTTCACTCACAAACATGTGATGTCGGAAAGTGAACACCATGGTGCTGGGCAAAACATTTATGTACTTGCGCATTTCCGGTTTAAGCGAGGGGTAAGTTACCGAATAATAAGCCACTCCTTCATTCAGTTGTGCCTGTGTAACCAACACCGCAAAAAAAGTAACTGCAAAAAGTGCGAGGCGTTTTACCATGATAGTTTTTCTTTATTCAAAAAGGCTGAGATGCCTCGCTTGCAATCTTCTGTGGCCCGGGCATTGGCATTCATAGTGGCAGCATACAGCAATGCCTCTTCCAATGTTCTGTCCTGCACACCTGCCAGCATTTCTTTCACTAACTTTAATGACTGCCCCGAGGCTGTTTTGCACAAGCGTTCAGCAAAAGATTGTACACGCTCTGATAATGTAGCTGCGGATTCTACATAATTGATTAAGCCCATCTGCTGTGCTTGGGCTGCATCTATTACATCTCCGGTAAGTAATAATTCACGGGCTTTACCTTCACCTATTTTACGCACCAGAAAAACCATGACTATAGCCGGTATAAAACCTATTTTCACTTCTGTATACGCAAATGTTGATTCTGGTGTAGCGAAAGAAAAATCACATACTCCGGCTAAGCCGCAACCACCTGCCATGGCGGGGCCATTCACTTGTGCAATAACTACTTTACTGCTCAAATGAATCATGCGAAACAACTCCATCAGGTGTTGTGAGTCGGCCAGATTTTCTTCATAGGTGTTGGTTTGCAACGATTGCAAATAACCCAAATCAGCACCCGCGCAAAAGGCGTCCCCGTTGGCTCGAAGTACAATCACTTTGCAGGAAACATCAGCTTCTGCCTCTTTAAATACCGTTTTTATTTCCTCTACAAAACCTGCATTAAGTGCATTGCGTTTTTCAGGACGATTAAGTGTAATGTACCCGACTCTGTTGTTTACTTCGTATAATACCAGTTTATCTGACATAGATGTATCCGTTTATTTGTGCAGCTCCTTGGGTGGTTACATCTACATACCGAAGGGCCAGTTTATCTGCTTCCTTCTTCCAGTAGTGTATTTTTTTACTGCTGTTACTGCCGTCAAATATAAGTTGTTCAGGCTGAAATTTATCTTTCAGCAAAGGCATATCCACCCATATGTTCTTACTGAGCACCACGGCATCCACATCAGTGGCCTCCATTTGGTGCAACAACTTTCCGTTGTTCACCCACAGTATTTTTTTATCGCCACTGTGCAGCAAATAATTTTTCTGCAGGGTAAGCGGATGTTTATTTACTTGTGTTATACCCCGCTCCCACCAATGGTGCCGCATATAAAATCGTATAGCCGATTCATTTTGTGCCAGTGTACTATCTGTGATTAACTGTGCATCATAGCCTGTAAAACCTGCCATAGCACTGTGCCCGGGCACATGGTACACCATAAAATACTGTTGCTGCATTTGCTCTTTTTTCTCATACATGTTGAAGCCCGCCAACACCAAAGCACAAGCCAGGGCCGTTTGCATCCAGAATGCTCTTTTCAATAATATGTACCCTATAAAAGTAAACAGTATCATATAGACCAGCAGGGTTTCCGGTATGCTGATGGAAATTCCATTGAGGGTGGAGAAAGGCAAGCGGTCAATGGATTCTACCAACAGGTTAGTTGCTTTTATTCCCCAGAAAATTGCTTTGCCTATCCAGAAGGCTGCCGTGCTTTGCCAACTGAATACAATAAGTAATATGCCTACATACAGTATAACTGTAGTGAGCGGAATGATGATGAGGTTAGAGAAAATAAAGTAATTGGGAAACTGATGAAAGTAGAGCAGCCCCATGGGGAAAGTGGTGATTTGCGCAGCAATGGAAACGGCTGTTATCTTCCAGATTAAATCAGCAAAATAATTGCGGAACAACAGTAAACGGTAAAGTTTAGGTTGAATGAACACAATGCCCAATACCGCTGCATACGATAGCTGAAAACCCACACTGGCAATAATGGTGGGTTTAAACAAAATAAGTATAAATGCCGAAGCAGCCAGTGTATTGTAAATCTGACTTCTGCGGTTAATCAGTTGACCGAAGGTGATAAAGGAGAACATGGTTGCGGCCCTCAGTATAGACGGAGACAAACCTGCCACCATGGAATATCCCCAAAGAAAAATACCGATGAGCACTGCTTTAAGCATGGCCGATTTACGGTTGCAATCCATAAAACCCAGCATCCAGTTAAGCACCACAAAGATGATCCCCACGTGCATGCCCGATACTGCCAACACATGCAATGTTCCCGTGTTGGAATACGACTGAATTAACTCCGGGTCCAGTTCATCTACATAACCAAACACCAATGCTGTACTTACACCAAACTCTTTTTCGCCTTCCACGTACTGCTTAAAAATAGCAATCAGTTTATCGCGTGTGTTATAGGCGTAAGCAAAAACCGGATTGCCGGCATTACGTTCCAATATCTTGTAGCTCTCGCTTTTCAAATATGCCTGATGAAAAATATTGTTGAACATCAGGTAACGTTTGTAGTTAAACTCACCCGGATTCCGGGGTTCTTCCACCAAACGTTCATTTACATTCAACAGCAGTTTGTCACCGTAACGTATACTTTCTGCCTGTTCATCCTTTTGCACATACAACAAAAGTTTACCTATAACCTTTTCCTGCTGTTGATGGCGAATAACCTCCTCTACATTCACTACCAGCTTAATGCTCTTCTCTTTCTTTACCGGAGCCTCTACTACCTGTACAATTTTGTATTTGCTTTTGTGGTAGGTAAAATGCTCCTGTTTGGTGAGCTGGTGGTATTGCCCGTGCCACAATGCACCAAAGCTCCAACACACCACCAGTAACAACACTCCGCTCCATAAAGTAACGGCACGTTGAATACGTTTACGCACATAAAAGAATAAAATGGTATACAGCAGTAATGACACTATGGCCACTACTGCTATAGTTGTAGCGGGTATATGCAGGAACAGGGAACTTAGAATTCCACCGGTAAACGGAAGCAGTATGCGGGCAAATGGTGCCTGTTGCCAAAAATTCATTGCTGAAATTTACGAAAGCAATCCTTTATTTTCGCAAACACAACTTTAAAAAAATTCTTATGTATACCGCATTTTTACATACACACAACACCATGCGCTGGATAGTGCTGGCTGTGGCCGTTCTGGCACTTTACAAATCATGGACCGGTTGGAAGGGCCAAAAACCCTTTGAAAGCAGCGACAATAAAATAGGCACCTTTTTTATTGCCTCGCTACACCTGCAGTTTTTGCTGGGTCTGGCACTGTTCTTTATGAGTCCGGCTATTGAACTGGCCTTGTCAGATATGGGCACAGCTATGGGCGATAAAGCCTTACGTTTTAAACTAATTGAGCACCCGCTTACCATGATTATCGGTTTAGTGATTGCACAAATAGGGCGCATTAAATCCAAGAAAGCGGCAACAGATGAGCTTAAGCACAAGAACGCGGCAGTATTTTTTACCGTGGCCCTTGTGCTTATTTTAAGTCGTATTCCCTGGTAGGAATTAACCTGCCTGCTCTATATCGTAGGTGGTTAATGTGCGGAACTGTTGTATGCGGTTGTAAATATCGCTTTGCGACAGTTCTTTCAAACGCTCGGTTCCAAACTTCTCTACACAAAAGGAAGCCATGGTAGAGCCGTACATAATTGCACGCTTCATGTTTTCGAAAGAGATGTCGCCTGTTTTAGCGAGGTAACCTATAAAGCCACCGGCAAAGGTATCTCCGGCACCCGTTGGGTCAAATACTTCTTCTAACGGTAAGGCAGGTGCAAAAAACACTTCATTCTCGCCAAACAGCAGCGCACCGTGTTCCCCTTTTTTAATGATAAGGGTACTTGGTCCCATTTTGCGAATGATAGCTGCGGCCTTTACTAGTGAATATTCGCCCGAAAGTTGGCGTGCTTCTTCGTCATTAATAGTTAATACATCCACCATAGAAAGTGTTTTACGCAAATCGTCCATGGCTATTTCCATCCAGAAATTCATGGTATCCATTACAATAAGTCGGGGTCTGCGGTGCATGCGTTCAATTACGGTTTGCTGCACTTTAGGGGTAAGGTTACCCAGCATCAAAAAATCAGCACCCTGGTATGTGCCCGGAATAACGGGGTCAAAATCGCCCAAAACGTTCAATTCTGTTACCAGCGTATCGCGGCTGTTCATGTCGTTGTGGTACTTGCCACTCCAAAAGAAGCTCTTCTGACCTTCTTTTATCTGCAAGCCCTCTGTGTTTACGCCTCTTTTCTTAAAATCAGCGATATCTTCCTTCGGAAAATCGTCTCCTACCACAGCAACCAGATTAATGTCTTTGGAAAAGTAAGAGGCGGCAATAGAAATATACGTGGCGGCACCCCCAACTATCTTGTCGGTTTTACCAAAAGGGGTCTCAATGGCGTCAAAGGCAACACTGCCTACTACTAATAAACTCATGGTTACTGCTGAATTAGATTGAATTATAAATTAATTTAAAAAAAATGTCTGCAAATATTGCGCTTTTAAACGGGTTAAGCTAATATTGCACTCCTTTTAGGGAAAAAATCCTCGATAGCTCAGCTGGTTAGAGCACATGACTGTTAATCATGGGGTCCCTGGTTCGAGTCCAGGTCGGGGAGCAAGAAGCCACCCATTGTCAGGGTGGCTTTTTTATTTGATCAAGAATTATGTTTTACCTCTATATTTTATTTTCTGAAAAAGCCCAAAGGCACTACATAGGCCATGCGGAAAATCCCGAGGAAAGGCTTGCGCAACACAACAGCAACCCTGATGAAAAGTACACGGGCAAGTTCTTTGACTGGAAAATGGCAGCCCTATTTGAAGCTGCACCAACCAAAGAGGAAACCGTAACCATTGAAAAATTCATTAAAAAACAAAAGGGTAAAAAATTGCTTCTCAAACTTATTGACCCCCAATTTGTACCCACTGGTAGCTTAGCTATTTTGAAAAGAGTAGCGAAAGAAAACTAGGTATATCATAGTTTTACTTTGCTGTCATTATGTGTTTATAGAACACAGTCAGAATTTAATCTTCTTCTTCAAAACCCCTTTGCAATCATATAACTTCCAAACTCCTTTCATAAGTTGATTGTATTCATTTGCAAACTCAAAAGGAGGCAAGAGGTTTTCCGTATAACACGATGAATCAGACAAATTGATTGAAAAAGGCTTTACCATTCCGAATTTCTTATAGTACTTACCTTTAGCCTGAACAGTAGCATTATTGTAGAAATAGTACCATTTTTTAATCCTCACATTATTCTTATACCGGCCTTTGACTTTTATGTTCCCGTTCGAATAATATTCCTTATACAAACCACACATAATGCCATCCCGTTTAAAGTACTCCGCCTTTAAAGACCCGTTTAAGTGAAAGTTTACAACCCTGCCATCCTGTTTTCCATAGTTAAAGTTACTAATTGAATATATTGTTCCTGAACTATAAAAACATGAACATGGGCCATTCGATACAAATGTATCTCTTAATAAAACACCGGTGCTGACACAATAGTCCTGATTTAATCTGTAATAGCTATACTCTATGTAATTACTATCAATATTTTTAACTACCCTAGACCAAATCTTTCCGTTATCATAATACTTCTCCGAAACTGTTTTTTGAGATTTAGCTTGCATTACAAAAGCCATGATAAAAATTATAGAAAAATAAATCGCATGCAATTTTCTCATATAATAAGTAGCATTCCCCCACTCGCTCAAATTTGCAACGCGTGCGCCTGATATTTGTTTGCATGAAGTATTCAATTTTTCAGACTTATGTGCTGGGTGTTCCATCATCAAATGTACAAAATTTTCAAAGTTAACGTGTCGAGCTAAGCACTCTATCCCTGACCATATACTTTAAAAAAAGAATTCACGTTTTACCTTCATAAACCCCCTATTTATGAAAAGACAACTTGTGCTTCTTGCAGCGGCTGCAGGTATTGCCGCGCTGCTTACTGCTCATTCCAACCGTATTTCCAAACAACCTGCCACTTCACATACATGGGCAGTTGAAGAAAAAAACGACAGTCTTAACATACGTTTCTCCTCCACCAATGCTCATTACAACTACCTGGCCAATGAGGGAGTACTTTACCTGTATACTGAATTTAAAGCTCCCTTGTTTCGAGGTACAGATTCTACTCAGCGTACGCCCCTCAATTTATCTTTGGTTATTGATCGCAGCGGCTCCATGGATGGCGCCAAACTGGAGTATGCTAAAAAAGCAGCCATGTTTGTGGTGGACCATGTTACACCTGATGATTACCTGTCCATAGTCATCTATGACTCTGAGGTAAAAACACTTTTCCCATCTCAACGGGTAACGAATAAAGTCACCCTGAAAAATCTTATACAGCAGCTGCGCAGCGGTAGTTCCACAAATTTGAGCGGAGGCATGTTAGAGGGATACAACCAGGTGCAAGCTACTTACAAAAGTGGTTATGTGAACCGTGTATTGCTGATGTCTGATGGCTTGGCCAATGAAGGCATTACCGATAACCTTAGTTTATTCAATATAGTACGGGGGAAACTTCGTGAGCAAGGAATAAGTATTTCTACTTTCGGGGTTGGGCTGGATTACAATGAAGACCTGATGCAAGGACTTGCCGAAAACGGAAACGGGAATTATTATTTTATTGCTAACCCGGAAGAGATACCCGGCATATTTAAAAAAGAGCTTAACGGATTACTTTACCTCTATGCGCAAAACACGTCCATTCACATTACTTTGCCTGAAGGTGTTAAATTCAGTCGGCTATATGGCTTAACTGCTGAGCGTGCTGATGACAGGGAAGTTGTTATCAACCTGCGCGATGTGTTCTCTGAAGAAACTAAAGCCTGTGTGTTGAAGCTTACTTACACTGCGGCATTGCAAGCCCCATTAAATTTTTCAGCCCGATTTAACTGGAACAATATGAGCCGAAATGCTGAAAATACCACTGCCCTCAAAAGTGTTACCCTTACACCAAAAACTGATACCGCAGAACTCGCCAAAACTGAAAATGAACAGGTGTGGCAACAGGTTTATCTTTTTGAGTCGAATGATTTATTGCAGCAAACCATACAAGCCGTTGATAAAAGAAAGTTTGAAGAGGCCCAAAAGATTGCAGTGCAAAATGAGGCCTATTTTAATAAGGCCAAACAGAAAGTACGCTTTAGTCCTGAACTCGCCAAACAAGATTCCATCAATGTAAACTACAGTAAAAGCATAGAAAAATCGAAAACCATGCAGGACTCTGAATTGAAGTATTACCAAAAGATGAATAAATCGGGCAACTATAATATTAAGAGTAAAAAATAGTCTTTGAGTGGTGCAGTGTTTATGCACTTTCAGGTCTTACTTGTACATCCAAATACCATTGCAGGATAAATATCCTGCGTGAATATACTGCTACTTGGAATGTTTCATGAAAGAATGGAGGGTGAATACCCTCCCTGAAAACTAACTTATTTTTACAGGTACACGGGGCGCGAGTGGGTAATCTAAGCCCTATTGCACCATATTATCTTTTATTCCTTACCTCCCTTTCTATCTCTTTATATACTGCTTTTCTATGCTTCCTTGTGAATTTCTTGTATTCCTTACGAGCACTTGAAAAAATTCTTATTCTTGTTTTAGTCAATGGTTGAAAGTCTGGATAATCATTACTTCGTCCTGAGTAAGTAAATATTTTTTTACCCTTAAAAATAAATTTACTTATATCCTTGTTTCCTGATAAATAAATTGTGTCAATTGAGAAAATAAATTTACCGGTTAAATAGTGATAACCTTTACAACCGCTAATATGCCAGTGAAATGTAGAGTCTTTATTTAGCGTTAAATATTTAAGGGTATTTTTGTCGCGATACATCCAATGTCCAATAATTATTTCCTTTACTGGTGTTTGTTGCATCACAGCATCTTCTACAGCCAATGAGTTCACAACTTGAGCAGTTGTTTCAATGTTAATAAAGACCGCTGTAAGTATGAACAATATTCTCATATCTGTTTAAATATTCGAATCACCGTAATGATTAATCTAATTTTTAGCTAATGCAATATACTACGTTTCATTAAATATGCTGAGCAAGTGTCGTTTCTCAAAAACTTGTGTTCAGGTTTGTGTAATTCAGTTCAGGTAATTAATTTCACCCAAAAAATAGCGCATTGAAAATTATAGGCATTACAGGCACATTGGGTGCTGGCAAAGGCACCATTGTAGAGTACCTTACTACTCACCACCAATTTAAACATTTCTCCGTGCGCGGGTACCTCACCAACATTATTAAGGCGCAGGGTAAGGAAGTAAACCGCGATTCATTAACCCATACGGCCAATGCACTCAGGGCACAAAACAGCCCCAGTTTTATTGCTGAGGAGTTGTTTAAAGAAGCGCAGGCCAGCGGCACCAACTGCATTATTGAAAGCATACGCACGGTAGGTGAAGTAAATGCCTTAAAGGCCAAGGGTAATTTTATTCTGCTATCTGTTGATGCTGACAGACAGGTGCGGTATGACCGTATTTTGAAAAGAGGATCAGAAACCGACCATGTTTCCTTTGAAACCTTTAGTGAAAATGAAGACCGCGAAATGACCTCTACCGACCCCAACAAACAAAACCTGAGTGCCTGCATGCAACTGGCTGATTACAGCCTTTTAAATAACGGAACTTTCGATGAACTTTACCAGCAAATTGATGCGGTAATTAAACACTGACGCCATGAGCACAACTACAGGAGAACACTACATTCGCCCCACCTGGGACGAATATTTTATGGAAGTAATGGATGCCATAAGCAAGCGGGCAACCTGTGGCCGTGGCCGAAGCGGCTGTGTAATAGCCCGCGGCAATCAACTGCTGGTTACCGGGTATGTAGGTTCGCCCATTGGTTTGCCTCACTGCGATGAGGTGGGCCACCAGATGAAAAAAGTGATTCATGAAGACGACAGCATTACAGAACACTGCGTACGTACCGTTCATGCTGAGCAAAATGCCATCTGTCAGGCCGCCAAAAACGGGGTATCGCTGGATGGTTCAACGCTGTATTGCCGCATGACCCCCTGCCGTGTATGCGCCATGCTCATTATCAACTGTGGTATTAAACGGGTGGTATGTGAGCGCAAATATCACGCAGGTGGCGAAAGTGAAGAAATGCTCAAACAAGCAGGTGTTCAATTAGAGTTTTTTCATGAAGAGATTCAGAAATACTGATTCCCAACGGTAAGTACATTTTTCAACCCGCACACCCACTTCAACAGACTTTCTAATCAGATTCTATTGCTGCACAACCCTTGCTGCATCAGCACTTTTCTATAATTTTCACCCTTTATTCACACAGGGCTTTTTCATTGAGTCAAATCGCTTACCTTTGCCCAATTTATATTTAAAGGTCATCCTTAATTGTTTTATCCGTGCCAAAAGACAACAGCATAAAATCAGTATTAATTATCGGAAGCGGTCCCATCATTATCGGACAAGCCTGTGAGTTTGATTATTCGGGCAGTCAGGCTGCGCGTTCGCTCAAAGAAGAGGGCATTGAGGTTACGCTCATTAACAGCAACCCCGCTACCATTATGACGGACAAAGTAACTGCAGAACATATTTACCTGCTGCCGCTTACTACCGATTCAATTGTACAAATTCTGGAAGAACGCCAGATAGATGCTGTGCTGCCTACCATGGGCGGGCAAACTGCATTGAACTTAGCCATTGAGGCGGAGGAGCTGGGTATCTGGAAAAAATACGGAGTACGTATGATTGGTGTGGATGTGCATGCCATTGAAACTACTGAAGATCGTGAAAAATTCCGCCAGTTAATGGTGCAAATAGGCATTCCCGTAGCACCTTCTAAAACAGCCAATTCCTTTTTGGAAGGAAAAGAAATTGCCCAGGAAATAGGTTTCCCGCTGGTAATACGCCCCTCTTTCACTTTGGGTGGTTATGGCGGTGGTTTTGTATGGAAAAAAGAAGAGTTTGAAGCCGCGTTAATGCGCGGATTACAAGCCTCTCCCACACACGAAGTACTGGTAGAAAAAGCGGTACTGGGTTGGAAAGAATATGAACTGGAACTGCTGCGCGATGGCAACGACAACGTGTGCATTATCTGTTCTATCGAGAACTTTGACCCCATGGGCGTGCACACAGGTGATTCCATAACCGTTGCACCGGCCATGACTTTAAGTGACACGTGTTTTCAAACCATGCGCGACATGGCCATACACATGATGCGCTCCATTGGTAATTTTGCCGGTGGGTGTAACGTACAGTTTGCCGTAAACCCCGAAAACGAAGAACTGATTGCTATAGAAATTAACCCCCGCGTTTCCCGTTCATCGGCACTGGCATCAAAAGCCACCGGATATCCTATTGCTAAAATTGCCTCTAAACTGGCCATTGGTTACAACCTCGATGAGTTAAAAAATCCGGTTACCAAAACCACGTCTGCCTATTTTGAACCGGCACTGGACTACGTAATCGTAAAAATTCCACGTTGGAACTTTGATAAATTTAAAGGAGCCGATAAACAACTGGGCTTGCAGATGAAATCTGTAGGAGAGGTTATGGGAATTGGTCGCACGTTTATCGAGGCTTTACAGAAAGCTTGCCAGTCGTTGGAAATCGGACGCCTAGGAATGGGTGCTGACGGGCATCAGTTACGCAACCTGGAAGAGATTGCGCACAGTTTACAGTTTCCATCGTGGGACAGGTTATTCCACATCAAGGATGCCTTTAACATGGGTGTACCCATTTCCAGTGTAGAAAAACTTACGCGAATTGACCGTTGGTTCCTTACCCAGATACAAGACCTTGTGCGCCTGGAAACAGAACTCAAACGTTTCAGTCTGAATAATATTCCTCATGACTTATTTGTAGAACTCAAAGAAAAAGGATTCTCTGATGCACAAATTGCCTGGGTGCTGGGCAACAATACCTCAGAAGATGAGGTTTATGAACGCAGAAAATCTATGGGCATTCGCAGAGTATATAAAATTGTAGATACCTGTGCCGCTGAGTTCCCTTCGCCTACCAACTATTTCTACTCTACGTTTGATGGAGAAAATGAGTCAGTAGCTACTGACCGCAAAAAAATTATCGTACTGGGTTCAGGACCTAACCGCATTGGACAGGGAATTGAATTCGACTACAGCTGTGTACACGGATTACTTGCTGCTAAAGAATGCGGTTACGAAGCCATCATGATTAACTGTAACCCTGAAACGGTTTCTACAGATTTTGATATGGCCGATAAACTTTACTTCGAGCCGGTATTCTGGGAACACATTTGGGAAATTATTGAGTTGGAAAAACCTGAAGGTGTAATTGTACAACTGGGCGGACAAACCGCGTTGAAATTATCAAAACGTCTGCACGAAAAAGGCATAAAAATTATCGGCACTTCTTATGCTGATATGGACCTTGCTGAAGACCGCGGCTTGTTCTCTGACTTACTCAAAGAACTTGACATTCCTTACCCGATGTACGGTGTAGCCGAAACTGCTGAAGAAGCCATTGTGGTAGCGAAAAAAGTAGGCTATCCGGTATTGGTTCGTCCGTCATACGTATTAGGTGGTCAGGGGATGAAAATTGTAATCAACGATGAAGAGCTCGAATCAGCCGTTATCAGTTTGTTGGGCGACTTGCCCGGCAACCGTGTGCTGATTGACCATTTCCTTGACCGTGCTGAAGAAGCCGAAGTGGATTGCATAAGTGACGGAGAAAACGTACACATTGTAGGCATGATGGAACACATTGAACCGGCCGGTATACATAGCGGTGATTCCTGTGCTGTATTACCTCCTTTCAGCCTGAGTGAAAATGTTAAAAAGGCGATGGCTGAGTACGCAGTGAAGCTCGCAAAAAATATGCGTGTAAAAGGTTTACTCAACATACAGTACGCCATAAAAGATGAAAAGGTATACGTAATTGAAGCCAACCCTCGTGCCTCACGCACTGTGCCTTTTATAGCCAAAGCATACGATGTTCCATACGTAAACATTGCGACTAAAGTGATGCTGGGAACACATAAATTAACAGATTTCAAGATTGAAGAAAAACTTCAGGGATATGCCATAAAAGAACCGGTGTTCTCCTTTAATAAGTTTATCGGGGTAAATAAAGAGCTGGGCCCTGAAATGAAGTCAACCGGAGAGGCCATTCGTTTTATCAAAGACCTTAACGACCCATTCTTCCGTCATTTGTACAAGGAGAAATCCATGTACTTAAGTAAATAAGTTATGGTAAAGTTTCTGCTGACTACAATAGCAGTAGTTATACTGTTCAGAATACTGATGCGATTGCTGTTCGGCAACTTTATGGTGAAAGTGGAAAAACACTACTACCACAGCCACCCAAAGCCGGAAGAAAAAAAAGAAGGGTCAGTAAGAATTGAAAATACAGATGTGGTAAAACGTCAGCGTTATAAAAATGACGAAGGTGATTATACCGATTACGAAGAAGTAAAAGATTAATCCATGAAATTCATTCGTCAGTTTCTCGCATCAGCATTGGGCACAGAAAAGTACCTGCAACTTATCAGCACTACATATATCCGGATGGTAAATGCAGGGATGTACCGCGAGAAGTATCCTGAATTGTTTTACCTCGATACCATCATTCAGCCCGATTTTGTTTGTATTGATTTAGGCGCCAATGTGGGGTATTACTCTACCCGAATGGCTCACCTTACCAAAGGGAAAATATATGCAGTAGAGCCGGTGGCTTTATTCAGAAATATTCTGGAGAAAAACCTGAGCAGGTTCAATTGTAGTAATGTTGAAATACTACCCTTTGCTTTAGGTAGCGAAGAGAAAAAAATAAAGATGGGAACCCCGGTTGTAGAGGGTGTGTTTCGCCACGGCTTAACCAAGGTTATTGAAGGTAACGATAGTTCCATAGCCCACACCTATGAGGTGGATATGAAAGTACCCGACCAACTCTTTAGTAACCTGCAAAGGTTAGATTATGTAAAATGTGATGTGGAAGGTTACGAAATACACATATTCCCGCATTTTCTAAAAACATTGGAGCGGTTCAAACCTGTAATTCAAATTGAGATTTCCTCTGCCGAGAACAGACAACTGATAGCTGATGCGTTGAAAAAATTGGGATACAAGCCTTACGGTTTAGATGAGGGCAAACTTATGCTACTAAGCAGCGAAACGTTCCTCCACTACAACAAGGGAGACTTCTACTTTAAAACCGATAAGTAATAACTACTACCAATCGTCCTCGTCCACTTGAACGGGATCACGCATGTCGCGCTTGAGGTCTTTTATAAGTTTGTTGAGATCACTATCTGCACCGCGCAAAATAGCATCGGCTGATTTCGGGTTGGTGGTAGTAGTGTTGTAGTACTCAAAATATGTTTTGGTGGGTTCAGCTTTATCCCCGTCAAAAAGTTTATTTACATTGTACAGGTTAGTGATGGTGTACTTATACCGGCCCTCTTTAATCCACACCGTAATGGTAAACATATGATACCCCATGTTCTTCTTGGAATATTTGCTGCCGTATACATTTGCATCAATGTACCCTTTTATGACAAGTTTATTGTCCTTTTTGTCTACTTCAAATATTTCCTTTGGTTTCTCTCCGTTTTTGGTAAAATTTTTCACTGCCCAACGCTTAGCACGTACATATAAGGAGTCGGCCTGAGATTCAGGTTGTTCAACAATCTCTGTGTAGGTGATTAAACTGGTAACAGAATCTATGGGCAGGACTAATCTCACAAACGGCTTAGGTGCAGCAGGCTTTTTTTCCCCATCCTTTAATGGCGCATTAGGGTCGGCAGGTTGTTCCTCTGCCGGCTGAACGTCATTGAAAATATCCTGACTTTCTTCATTGTTCTGAGCTACGCCTGAGAGAGACAGTGCTAGTGTGAACACTAATACTGAAAAGAGTTTTTTCATGCAGGTTCGTTTTATTGGCTTCACTATTCTAATATTGTGGTGAAATATTTTTTGACAACAGTTCAAAAATAAGTTTTTGAACAATACTAAAACATAAAATTATTAAAAGTTTATCACATAATGACTGAAAGACAGCGGAAAACTATACACATCCCACATTATCAACTGTTAGTATTCACTTGCCTACTCCTTCTGTCAAGCTGTATTAACCAACCCAAGTCAGGCCATTCTGTTGTTCATCAACCCGATTTCCATTCCTTTGCCAACTATGAACAGAACCGGCTCAAGCATCTTGACCTTTTACTTACAGTCGATTTTACAACCCAACAACTCAAAGGTAATGCCAAATGGCAAATTGAGCGCTTGTCCCTTTGCGATACCTTAGTTTTAGACACCAGAGATATTTCTATTGAAAACGTACTCATCAACGATAACGAACAGGCTGTTTTTCGTATTAAAGAACATGAAGCCCCCTGGGGAAATGCCTTGTACATTGTTTTACCTGAACATGCTCAATCGGTTACAATTTCTTACCACACTGATGCAGGGGCTGCGGCACTCCAGTGGTTAGAACCCCAACAAACGCTCGATAAAAAATCAGGATTTTTATACACACAATCTCAGGCCATATTGGCCAGAAGCTGGATTCCTTGCCAGGATGCACCGGCTGTAAGATTTACCTATACCGCTAAAGTTCATGTGCCCAAAGGAATGATGGCCGTTATGAGTGCTGCACACGATACTGTAGTTAACCAAAACGGGGTATATGCTTTTGAAATGGACAAGCCTATACCCGCTTACCTGATGGCGCTGTGTGTGGGTGACTTGCACTTCCGCTCACTCGGTTCAGGATGTGGGGTAATGGCAGAGGGAGGAATAATTGAATCGGCCAGCAAAGAATTCTCTGACCTTTCGAAAATGATTGCTTCATCTGAAAAATTATATGGCCCGTATCGTTGGGGCAGATACGATGTGGTGGTGCTTCCGCCCAGTTTCCCTTTCGGAGGTATGGAAAATCCCTGCGTTACTTTTGCCACACCTACCATTACTTCCGGTGACCGTTCTTTAGTATCACTATTGGCACATGAGCTGGCACATAGTTGGAGTGGTAACTTGGCCACCAACCATACCTGGAACGACTTCTGGCTCAATGAGGGGTTTACGGTGTATTTTGAAAACCGCATTATGGAAGACCTTTACGGAAAAGCATTCGGTAAAATGCATGAATACACCGGCTATTGGGAATTACTGCGCACGTTGGATGAATTTGGGCCAGAAAACGAGATGACCTCGCTGAAACTGAATCTGAAGGGAATAGATCCGGATGATGCTGTTTCAGATATTGCTTATGAAAAGGGGCGATTCTTTTTAACCCATCTGGAAAAAATTACCGGAAGAGAAAAATGGGACAGGTTTCTCAGAAATTATTTTGACTCATTTGCCTTTAAAACGGTTACTACTGAACAATTTATTGAAACACTCAACAATCAGTTGCTTACAACTGCTGAACTGAAAAAGCAGGCCAATGTACAAGAATGGATTTATGGAAAGGGTTTGCCTACTTCATTTGAACCACCTGTTTCTGAAGATATAAACAACGCCAAAGAAGCTGCCAAAAAATTCGAAACGGGAAACAGCGCTTCAGGATTAAACACAAAAAACTGGCACACTTACCAATGGGTGCAATTCTTACGCAGCTTACCCAGAAAGCTGACCGCAATTCAAATGAGCGAACTTCAAAAAACCTTCTCCTTCAATTCATCCAACAGCGAAATACGTTGCGAGTGGTTACTGTTGGTTGTACACAATCAATACGAACCTGCCTATCCGGTATTAAAAAAATTTCTTATTGATGTGGGAAGACGAAAATTTATTAAACCTTTGTACACCAATATGGCCTCACAGCCACAAATGAAAAAAATGGCCCAAAATATTTATGCTGAAGCCAGAAAAGGATACCACGCTGTTGCCACTACTACCATTGATAAAATTTTAGACACCAACAAGTAACTGATGAAATATTTAAACAACATTCTTTTTTTTGCAACGGTATGCGTTGCTCTTTCTGCCTGTAACTCTGCTGAGGTAAAGCAAGCCGAGAAAGAGAGCAGCCACATGAAACTTTTCAAACACTGCCGTGAAACCGGTGACTTACAAACTGCTGCTGTAGCGCTTAACGAAATGCTGCTGGAAGACACCGTTTATTCTGATTGGTATGATACATTGGCTGTACTTTATTACAACATCAACAACTTTCAACCCGCTTCATGGTATGCCGGGAAAGTACTGGAGAAAAAGCCAAAAGACCTGCGTATGATGGAACTGGTGGCTATGTCAGAGCAACAGCTGGGCCGGCCCGAGAAGGTTTTAAAAGCATACAGCGCATTATTTAAAGCCACAAATGATTTCCAATACCTGTATCAGTCAGCAGCCGTGGAATTCAGTATGGGTAATATTGATAATTGTAAGAATCTGGTTGATTCCATACTGCATAGTGCAACTATCGAAAAAGATTCCATTGAAATTCAGATTGAGAATGACTACAGTCAGCAGGTTCCTTTAAGAGCTGCAGTTTATAATTTACAGGCGTTCCTTAAAGCACGTGAGGGAAATTTACCCGGTGCTAAAAAAGATTTTGAAAATGCTTTGCGCATATATCCTGATTTTGTTCTGGCACAACGTAACCTGCAAGACTTAATGAGTGGAGGAAGAAGATAATTCCTCTCTTTACATTTGCTTAACTCAAACTTCACGGTGGTTTAACACGTTTGTAGTTTGCATATCGCACTTTTGCGATACACATTGCAACTATGGCATTTAATAAGAAAAACCACTTTCACGCAGAAGAAATTTTCCTTTCTGACTTTGCCCGCACGTTGGCTCACCCTGCCCGTATTGCTATATTACGCAAACTGGCTGAGAACAATAAATGTATCGTTGGAGATTTGGTGAACGATTTGCCACTGGCCCAGTCAACTGTTTCGCAGCACCTCAAAGAGCTTAAAAAAGCCGGGCTGATTAAAGGGCATGTGTTCGGCACAAAATCATCTTACTGCATTGACCCGGAAAGTTTAAAAGCTTTTTCCGAAGCACTGAATGAGTTTACAGAAGAGCTGATGGAAAATCTTTCGGACAGAAAAGAGTGTTAACGGGAAAGCATTTGCTGTAAGAGGGGGATATTGTCGGTTTGAATAAAATCAACCCACTTGTTAATGGCTGCAACATGGTCAGCATTTGTTTTAACATTAAAAGTAGTTACAAATAATTTATGGTGATGCGCTTGTAACACGTGTTGCTTGTGTAAATGTTTATTTTCTACCACAATCCCATTAAATCCGTTTTCAAGACACAGCTGAATCATTCCGTTGGCATTGTTTCCATCCATCATCAGTTTCACCTTGCTGTCTTTTTTACGAAGCAGTTTCAAAAAATCCAAGTCGGTTGATTCTACAAATACCCACTCACGTGCGTTATACTGATTTATAATACGCAGCACTTCGTCACTCAGTAGTTCAATGTACTGTTTCTGCTCTACAGGTGTTGCACATTGGGGCACAGTACGCATATCAAAAAATACAATCGGCTTTACGCCTCTGGTATAAAAGGATTCCATTAAAGTGCTGAGGCGAGCCAGCTTTTCATCATGCAACACATTGCCGGTAAAGTGGTTCTTATAACTGCACTTACGTATTTGCGCTGCGGGCATGTTGTACATACACCCCCAGCAGTTGGTTGATTCTTCGAGTAAATGATCGTGGTACATAAACAATACCTTATCACTGCTCATCTGAATATCGGCTTCCACACCATCAGCCCCGTATGCCTCCACTGCTTTGCGCAGACTTGTTATGGAATTGTGTGGCAACTCATTGTTGAGCGACTGAAAACCTATCCCACCATGCCCGATAACTCCTATTCTATTGTTGTTAAGATTTTGAACAGGCTCAAGCTTATCCTTTACACAGGATTGTGCCAAAAATGCCACTGTTGCAAACAGTAAACCGGTAATTTTATAGTTCATACAATACTCCTATTTTAACCATTCCGTTGTAGCCCGTATAATTATGTTGCTTTGACATAATCAGGTCATGATAATTCTCCTTATACCTGCCAATACCTATCGAACCGGTTGCATTTAAACCTTTCCATATTTTTCGTTGTACCCCAAAAGACAAGGACAATTCACTTATAGAATTTCTCTTTTTAGTACTTATGCCTGTGGGATTATATGGTTTAAGCAGAAAAGCCTGATAGTCGATAGCCGCAAAAGATTTCACGTTTTCTCCGGTAAGGTAATAGTACCGGTAACCCAATTGCCAGCCTCCCACCGGTTTGCTGGGAACATAGGTGTAGTTAAGCGATATTTTGGGCCCTGCATAAATCTGATGATTACCTGATTCGATGCCCGCCTGCCATATAGAATTAAATCCTGTATAGCTAAGAGACACTTCTTTACTCAAAATAAATTCTACTGCATTGCTGGTTTGTGCCGTGGCAATCATCGTCCATAAAAACGCGCAGATCAATAATAAAATTTGTTTCATCGTTACCTG
>DATGWX010000198.1:0-6514 GCA_035299275.1 Bacteroidia bacterium | reverse complement strand
ATACACCACAAAGACTCTTTAGGCAATGAAGGATTTTTGCAAGGCGGAGATGTGCAGTGGATGACTGCCGGCAGCGGCATAGTTCACAGTGAGGGGCCGTCTGATGAATTTGCCCGCGAGGGTGGTGTGATGGAAATTATCCAACTGTGGATTAACCTTCCTAAAGCACACAAAATGACTACTCCGAAGTATCAGGATATTCCTTCCGCTAAAATTCCGGTAGTTACTGAAAACGGATTTATCTTTAATGTGGTTGCCGGAGAACTAAAAGGCGTTAAAGGCCCAGCTGAAACATTCACGCCTATTAACGCTGCAACGGTTATGTTTGAAGAAGGCAAAACGACAACCATTGATTTGCCCGTTACACATTATGCTGCAATCTATGTTTTAGAAGGTAGCATAGAAGTAAACCACAAACTAATAGAGGCGCGTAACATGGCTGAATTTCATCAGGATGGTGAAAGTATACAAATTTCAACACAATCAACAGGTAAATTACTGTTTTTATCAGGTGAGTGGACTGATGAACCAATGATACAATACGGCCCTTTTGTTATGAATACTCAAGAGGAAATTATGCAGGCCATTGACGACTATGAGGCTGGAAAAATGGGAATACTCGATTTTTAATTCACCACCAACATGAAAAAAAATATCCAGATTGATATCGTATCTGATGTAGTGTGCCCCTGGTGCTACATTGGCGAAGAACGTTTAAGGAAAACAACGGAGTTGCTGAAGGACGAGTATGAGTTCACCATTACCTATCATCCGTTTGAGTTAAACCCGCACATACCTGATGAGGGGTTAGATGCCAAAGAATACTTTACTGAAAAGTTTGGCAGCGCACAACGCATGGAGCAAATATTTGCTCAAACAACTGCAACTGCCAAAGCAGAAGGTTTGGACTTCGATTTAAGTGCACAACCTATTGCACCGAATACATTTAATGCACACCGCCTGATTGCACTGGCAAAAGCTGAAGGCAAACAAGCAGATGCAGCCCATGCCTTTTTTAAAGCGTATTTTGCAGAAGGGAGAAACCTGTCTGAAAAAGAAACACTCCTTGATATTATGCGCTCAGTAGACATTGACGAACTAAAAGCTGAAGCAGTACTAAATTCAAACGAATTCGAAGAAGAGGTTTTGCAAGCAGAGAAATTGTGGCAAAGCAGAGGAATAAGCAGTGTACCTTCGTTTATCATTAATAACAAGTACCTGGTTCAGGGTGCACAACCACCTGAAGCTTTTAAAGAAGTTTTTGAGCAACTCCACCCCGTAGTTACTGATGCACCGGGGTGCGAAGGAGATAATTGTGCTATTTAAACCATATGGCAAACGCTAACGTACTTGTAGCATCACAGCCGGAAAAATACAAAACTGTGATTACGGCCTCAAGGCATACCCTGCTGGGAGACGAGCCCTTGAGTGAAGGTGGAGCAGATACAGGCCCTAATCCGTATGAATATTTTTTAAGCTCACTGGGACTATGTACAGCAATCACTTTGCGTATGTATGCCGACCGAAAAGAATGGAAGCTGGATAAAGTTACTGTGGAGCTGGAACTGAATAAAACAGAAGCAGGCAATGAGATTAAACGTAAGGTAAGTGTTTCGGGAGAATTAGATGAGGAACAGAAGAACAGGTTACTCAAAATTGCCAATTCCTGTCCTGTACACAAAATTCTTAACGCACCATTAGCTATCTTTACAGAACTATCTTAATCTACCACTTATGGAACGTAAAATAACCAAAAAATATACTAACGGAGAAGTAACCGTAGTATGGCAACCACACATTTGTATTCACTCCGCCATTTGCTTTAAAGGACTGCCTGAAGTTTTCAACCCGAATAAACGGCCCTGGATAACGCCTGAGCAGAGTACAACAAAAGCAATAGTCGATCAGGTGAGTAAGTGTCCATCGGGAGCATTGTCGTTTTACATGAACGAGGAAACACCGGACAAAGACGTAAAAGTTGATGCTGAAACCATTGTTGAGCCGGTTGAAAACGGACCTTTACTGGTGTATGGCAACGTCACTATCAAAAAACAAAACGGGGCAACCCAAACTTCCAATAAAGTAACCGCCTTTTGCCGTTGCGGTGCCTCAGGAAACAAACCTTTCTGTGACGGCACTCATAAAAAAATTGATTTCCGCGCATCATGAAAATTGCCGTAATACTTGGAACCACCCGCATAGGGAGACAATCGGAGAAAGCAGCTGATGCTTTAGTTAAACAACTCGCTGCTCAACCTGATACAGAAGTAACTTTACTGGACATTGCGAAATACCCTTTTCCTGTATTTGAAGAACGACTGAGCATGAAAGCGGATTTACCTGTTGAGCTTAAGCACTTCAGTGAACAACTTGCTTCGGCCGATGCTATGGTGTGGCTCACCCCTGAGTACAACGGAGGTTATCCCGGTGCATTTAAAAACGCCTTCGATCATTTCAGAGCTGAATACACCAAAAAACCGGTGGGCATTTGTTGCGTATCTGACGGGAAATTTGCCGGTATACAAGCATCTCTTCAACTACAAACTTTGGCCGTACATGTAGGTGCGTACGTTTGCCCCACCAAGTGGCTGGTAGGCAATGTGACCAAGGTTTTTGATGCAGAAAATAAAATTACTGATGAGCTTACTGCAAAAGGATTGGACCGGTTTGTTCAGGAATACCTCTGGCTTGCACGAGCCATTGTTGAGCACAAAAAGAAGCACTGATGAAAAGGGATGAGTTTATAAAAACCGCCTTAACCGGCATAATTGGAACAGCCATGATGGATTTAAACAGTTTTGCATCCGCCATTGATGACGGCAAAAAAGCACAGCGTATGCCCGCCTTATTTATCGGGCATGGTTCACCCATGAATGCACTGGCACAAAATGCATTTACGCAATCGCTTACCAAAACAGGTAACGAGTTACCCTTACCAAAGGCCATACTGGTGGTTTCAGCGCACTGGCAAACCAACGGCACCTTTGTGGCAGACACCACAAAGCCTAAAACCATTCATGATTTTGGCGGTTTTCCCAGAGCCTTGTTTGAAGTAGAATACCCAGCTCCCGGAGCACCCGAATTTGCCAAACAAACAAGGGAGCTCATTAAAAGTGTGGAGGTGAAGTTTGACCACGATATGGGTTTTGACCACGGAGCATGGACCGTTCTTAAACACATGTACCCAAAAGCCAACATACCTGTTTACCAATTAAGTTTAGATTATACCCAACCCGCCCAATACCATTACAACTTAGCCATGCAACTGAATGCTTTACGTGATAAAGGTGTTCTCATAGTGGGTAGCGGTAACATAGTGCATAATCTGGGCATGCTCAACTGGAACGACCCGCAAGCTAAGTTTGACTGGAGTGTGGAATTTGACACCACAGTAAAAAATAAGCTGACAGCAAAAGATCATCAATCGTTAATACACTATGAAAAGTTGGGACAAGCAGCACGTTTATCCATTCCCACCAATGAACACTACCTGCCTATGCTTTATATAGCTGCACTTCAGCAAAAAAGTGAAAACATCAGTTACCTGTATGAGGGCATTGAAATGGGCTCCATCAGCATGCGTTGCTTTAAGGTGGCTTAAGTTGTTCCGGTACAGTATTTGGTAAGTTCAGGCGGTTAAGTATCTTTGCCGCGTGATAAAAGCCTTTAAAAACAGTATGTATTTACTTATCAGCATTGCGCTGATCAGGCTTTTTGTGATTACGCCTTTTGCTTCGGGCAGTTTTTCTTTGCATGAGCAACTCTCCTACAACAAAAAAGTAACTAAAGAAAATGCTTTTTCTTTTGCCGACTTAACTGAAGTTGAAAAAGAAGAAGACGAAAACGGAAGAAAAAAAGGATATAACTTAACTGAATTCTTTCCTTCTTTTTACCTCTCCTTAAAAAACAGCAACTCTCCTGCTCTGGAAAGATGCTCTCAAACAACACCTTTATTTCATTCCTGCATAAACAGACTCAGCATGCTGGGTTGTTGGCGCATTTAAATATCTCAGGGCATTTCTTGTGCCACTGTTTCCCACCAAATAGATTGCACTGAAGCAGTTGCAGTGTATTTCTTCACTCTTCCGTCAATTGCACCATTTCAACATTAATTGCATTGAAGAACTATGCACAATACACCCACCGACTTTGCAGAGCATGATGTTCTGCACAAGTTAAAACACTTTCTGCCTGCACAGGCACCACTCAAAGATTTTATACACCATAATACGCTTCATGCCTTTCAAAACATGGAGTTCGATACCGCTCTTTCCAGTGCGCGCCAAATATTCGGATACAATACATTACTCACCATTGAAGAATATCGCAAGCTCTACAGAGAAAAGAAAATAAATCAAAAAATACTGCTGCGGATAATTTCAGAACAACATCCCAACGAAAGTTCTGATGGTATACTGAACCACTTACTTCATGAACATTTTGATTCTTCCCTTCTACCACGTGTAGGTGAATTGCGCCAACTCTGGAAGTTAAAGTACCACACCGATCTGGATAATCTTGTTCACCCTTTGCTGTTCCGTATTTTGTGTAGTTACCTGGATCAAGGTATTTCCATGTGGAATTTTCCTGTGCCTCACAAGGGTTTAATTGCCTCCTTACGTGAAATAGAAAAGGAGAGTGTAAGCAGCCTGTTTAAAAGTGAAAGAGCCAAATATCTTTTACTGCATACGCATTGTAAGCTTCATTCATTACTTAAAATTCTGGTGGGTGATGAGAAATTGTATGAGCGGTACCTCTTTGATCAGCAATTTGCTCATGCGGGGTGGTCAGGCCTTGTAGCTACAATTGAAGAACATCCTGAGACGTTGCTCGATACCAAAAACATTACACTTCATGATTTAATCACACTGGAGTTGTTGATGGAAATTGACGTGTTAGATTACAAGTACAAAGAAAAATGGCTTCCGTTAAGTTCTGTCCGGCAAGAAAATGAGATGCTGCCACTTTTCAGTGCAGTACCCCCTACTCCGCATTTCAATGCTTTGCTGTTGTGGCAAAAAGCATATGAATGGAGCTACTACGATAACGTGCTGCAAGGTATTCAGTTGTCAGGAAAAGAATGTGAAACATCAAAAGGCAGTTTTCAAGCCATGTTTTGCATTGATGACAGGGAATGTTCCATACGCAGACATATAGAAACACAAAACCCCTCCGCTGTAACTTATGGAACACCCGGCTTTTTTAATGTGGCGTTTTTTTACCAACCCGAGCATGGTAAATTTCATACCAAATTATGCCCTGCTCCCGTAACACCTAAGCACCTGATTAAAGAAACAGGAAGCAAGCATAAGCATGAAAAGGATTACCATCTGGCCAAACAATCTCACCACTTAATAACCGGTTGGATTATCTCTCAAACATTAGGCTTTTGGTCGGCACTTCGCTTATTCTTCAATATTTTCAAACCCTCCATGAGCCCTGCAACCGCCACTTCTCTAAGGCACATGGATCAGTTTTCAAACCTCAGCATTGAAAACAAAAGTCTAACTGACCGCGAGCAAAATCTTCAGATTGGTTTTACTATAGAAGAAATGGCCACTCGCATAGAGGGTTTATTAAAAAGTATCGGACTCATAACCGACTTCGCCCAATTGGTATATGTAATAGGGCATGGCTCCAGTAGTGTAAACAATCCGCATTATGCGGCATATGACTGCGGAGCCTGTTCCGGCAGACCCGGCTCAGTCAATGCACGCGTGGCAGCATTTATGGCCAACCATAAAGAGGTGAGAGAACTGCTAAAAGCAAAAGGGGTTATTATTCCTGCCTCTACCAGCTTTGTTGCCGCATTGCATGATACAACACGCGATGAGATTGTTTTTTATGATGAAGAAACACTAAGCGAAGAACAAAAAAAATTACACTTCAGTAACAAAATTACTTTTGAGAAAGCCTTGAATGAAAATGCGAAAGAGCGTTCAAGAAGATTCGAAGTAATTGATACACGAAAAAGTGCGGAACAGATTCATGAGAAAATCAAAACACGCTCAGTGTCTTTATTTGAACCCCGGCCTGAGTTGAACCATGCTACCAATGCCTTGTGTATAGTAGGTCGCAGGTCTCTTACGCGACACCTGTTTCTGGACCGAAGAGCATTTATGAATTCGTACGATTACCGCATTGACCCTGACGGTAAATATTTGCTCAATATTCTCCAAGCGGCAGCACCGGTATGTGGTGGTATTAACCTGGAATACTTTTTCTCCAGCGTAGACAACCAGAAGTTAGGTGCCGGCTCCAAACTACCGCACAACGTAATGGGGTTGATAGGTGTGGCCAACGGTATTGATGGCGATTTACGACCTGGCCTTCCCTCGCAAATGATAGAGGTACACAATCCGATTCGATTGCTGATGATTGTTGAGCAATTTCCGGAAGTATTGTTAAAAGTCATCCAACAATCAACCGAAACTTATGAGTGGTTTATTCATGAATGGGTAACGTTGATTGCTGTGAATCCAGAGACCGGCCAACAATACAGATTCAGGAAAGG
>DATGWX010000197.1:0-16847 GCA_035299275.1 Bacteroidia bacterium | reverse complement strand
TAACAGGCGTTTGGCAAAAAAGCGGGTTCAGTACTTAAATGAAGTTTTGTGCTTCATATCAAGTTCAATGCTGGCAGACAGTTTAGTGCTTCGAAATCCGCTTCTTCGCCAAGCGCCAAAACGTTAAGTGCTAAGAAAATTATATTTATAAAATAAGAAATCTTGATCTAACACTTTTAATTAAACACAAAAGACTAAAAATGAAAAAATTTATGCTTGATATCCGATTAGAAGGATTGGACAACGAAACAAGAATGAAACTACTCCCAAGAGAACAGGAGGTTGTAAAAGAGCTGGAACAAAGCGGGACTATTGTAGATAGTTTTATTAAACTTGATATGTCTGGAATTTTTATTGTAATGCTGGCGCATGACTCTGAGGATGTGCATTCAAAACTTTCAACTTTGCCATATTATCCTTATATGAAAATTCAAATTGTTCCTGTAAGGGTGGTTAACAGCATTAATCAATAACACTAGCTATAACAGCAACTTAGCCTCAGTTTTTTGAAGAAAAGCCAAGCGCCAAGCCATTATATGTAAACGTAACATCAAAACATATCGCCATTCTAAAAACAAAAGAATGAAAAGTGTTTTTATACAAAAAGACATAACACCTACAAGTAATGATTTGAAAAAAGCATTATGCGACACGTATGAATTATGGGAAACCCTTGTGGCCTTTACTAAAAAAGCCCACCCACACGCGTTGGAAGAATGGAAATATTCAGGTGAAAAATATGGTTGGAGTTTTCGTATACGTGATAAAAAAAGAGTGTTAATTTATTTGTTGCCGCGTGATGCGTTTTTTAAAGCTGCCTTTGTGTTCGGACAAAAAGCAACCGATGTAATTTTAAACAGCACCATTTCTGAAAATATTGTTGACGAGCTAAAATCCGCCAAAGTATATGCAGAAGGTCGCGGTATCAGAATTGACGTAAAAGACAAATCCGTTGTTGCTGATATAAAAAAGCTGATAACAATTAAAACAGAGAACTAAAACCAGGGAACAAGAACGAAAATCATCAGCATAACCGTTTCCGCAAAAAACCATACTTCCATGTGGTTTTTATCCCAAAAAGTATATTTTTGTCTTACCTAAATTTAAATACGTATGAAAAACTTATTCTTTGCTGCAGCTCTTTTGGCTCTGGCATTTACCGGTTGTAAAAAAGACGATGACGACAACAACGTTACGCCCACCCCTACACCCACCCCCAGCAGGTACAACGTTGCCCTTACGGTAGATGGCAGTTCCATTACCTACACTGACGGGAAAAACGGTTTTGAACAAGCTGCCGGCTCCAGTAAAGAAACCCGCCCGTTGCCTGAATTTTCTACCGCGCACTATTATTCCAATATTTTTTCTGACAACACCGTAGGAGGAGTGAGCATATACAAAGGTGAAATGACCTTTCAAGGTGCCTACCCTGATGATGCTGATTTTGTAGCCTATTTTGCTCCCGGAAATTACATGTATTCCACCCCTACTACAGATGGTATAGAAATCTTGCATGTAGATGCCACCGGACAGGTGTGGAGCAGCATTAACGGCACACAAAGCGGAGCGGTCTTTAACATTACCAGCACACAGCAGTTCAGCATTTTTGGCGATACGTATGTGGATGTAAAAGGCACCTTCTCGTGCAAGCTGTAC
This sequence comes from Bacteroidia bacterium, assembly GCA_035299275.1. Lineage (GTDB taxonomy): Bacteria > Bacteroidota > Bacteroidia > UKL13-3 > UKL13-3 > JAGPCK01. Next base: position 15,191 of record DATGWX010000197.1, on the reverse strand, counting down.
AACGAAACCGGTACCCAGTCGAAAACAGTTACTAACGGTTCGTTCTTCCTCTCGTACGGTAATTTTTAATACGTACTTAACCTCTGTTCACGTGGTGAGTTTAGCGGCCTTCCGAACCATTGCACTTTCTTTTCCTGAGGCTACAGAAGCGGCCCATTTTGAAAAAATTTCCTTTCGGGTAAAGGGAAAAATATTTGCCACCTGTGACGAAAAAAACAACCGGGCCTGCCTCAAATTATCTGAGACTAATCAGGATCTTTTTTCGCTGGCCGACAAAAGTATCGTGTATCCTGTAAACAATAAATGGGGCAAACAAGGATGGACCATGGTGGAACTAAGTAAGGTAAGCAAGCGTCTGTTTACAGCTGCACTCACCTCAGCTTATTGCGAAGTGGCACCTGCTCAACTGGCTGCGTTGGTTAAACAACGTTAATTGCAGTTTTCGTAATCCGTTTAAAACACAACGGTACCAACCCTATTCCACCGTTACCGACTTGGCCAGGTTACGGGGTTGATCAACATTACAGCCACGCATTACGGCAATGTGGTATGAAAGCAGTTGCAACGGAATGGTAGTAACCAGCGGAGCCAGCGATTCTTCCACTTCAGGTATTTCAATTACGTAATCGGCCATGCCTTTTACCTTATCGTCACCCTCTGTTACCACGGCAATTACTTTTCCTTTGCGCGCTTTTACTTCCTGTATATTGCTGATTACTTTTTCATAAATGCTGTCTTTGGTAGCTACTACCACCACCGGCATTTCTTCATCTATCAGCGCAATAGGACCGTGCTTCATTTCAGCAGCAGGATAACCCTCAGCATGTATGTACGAGATTTCTTTCAGCTTTAAAGCGCCTTCCAAAGCCACCGGGAAATTGTATCCGCGACCGAGGTAAAGGAAGTTGCGTGCATCCTTGTATTGCTCGGCAATGGTTTTGATGTAGTCATTCAGTTGCAGTACTTTTTCAATCTTGGATGGAATGGATTCCAGTTCGGTAAGAACATCGCGCATTCTGCTTTGGGTAATGGTGCCGCGTTTTTGTGCTATGCTTAAAGCCATCAGCGTTAAAACGGTTACCTGAGCCGTAAAGGCTTTGGTAGAGGCCACACCAATCTCCGGACCGGCATGTGTATACGCTCCCGCATGTGTAGCTCTTGGAATAGATGAGCCCACCACATTACATACTCCGAAAATAGTGGCTCCTTTTTCTTTGGCCATCTGAATGGCCGCTAACGTATCAGCGGTTTCTCCCGATTGTGAAATGGCGATTACAAAATCGGTTTCGTTTACCACCGGATTGCGGTAACGAAACTCTGAGGCGTATTCCACTTCCACCGGTATGCGGGCAAACTCTTCAAAAAGGTACTCACCCACCAAACCGGCATGCCACGAGGTGCCGCAACCTACAATAAGAATGCGGGGCAGGTTTTTAAACTTGTGTTCAAACTGGTCAACTCCGGCCATCACAATCTGGGCGTTGTTCAAACGAATACGTCCGCGGAAATTGTCAATGATGGAGCGCGGTTGCTCGTAAATTTCTTTGAGCATAAAGTGCTCGTATCCGCCCTTTTCCAAGGCTTCCAGGTTCATTTCCAGCTCCTGAATGTAAGGTGTGCGCACTACGTTGTCAATCGTTTTTACGGTCATCTCCCCGTTTTCGATGTAAACGATTTCGTTGTCGTCTAAGTAATAAACGTTTTTAGTGTATTCAATAATGGGAGAAGCATCGGAGGCAATAAAATATTCCCCGTCTTTGCCAATACCCACCACCATAGGGCTGCCTTTGCGAGCTCCTATAAGCATGTTGTTGTCGTTTTTAGACAACACCACAATGGCATAAGCACCCACTACTTCAGAGAGCGCAATACGTACGGCTTCCTGTAAAGAAACCTCCATTTTTTTCTTTACGTCTTCTATCAGGTGCACCAGTACTTCCGTATCGGTATCGCTTTTAAACGTGTGGCCACGCTTAATGAGTTCTTCTTTTAAGGGCGCATAATTCTCAATTATACCGTTGTGAATAATGGCCAGGTCACCATCCTGAGACAGGTGCGGGTGCGCATTGCGGTCGTTAGGTTCCCCATGTGTGGCCCAGCGCGTATGCCCTATTCCCACATGAGAGGAGGTGTTCTGGTTGCCTATAGACTGTTCCAGGTCAGAAACCTTTCCGGCTTTTTTATATACGTTAATACCCTCGTTAAGCAGCGCTACTCCGGCACTATCATAACCGCGGTACTCCAGGCGTTTAAGTCCTTTAATAAGAATAGGGTAAGCTTCCTGCTTACCTATGTAAGCTACAATTCCACACATAGTTAGTCAGTAATTAAAGTTAAGTAGGGTTGGTTTAGTCTGTGCTACTGCGCAGATTCGGCACTAAAATAATTGTTTTGCGATTCATAATCTAACTTTCTGCCGATAACTTGTGCCAACGGTGAGAGTTTGTTCATGAGCTGCACCAGCTGATCGGGGTAGATGGACTGGGGTCCGTCAGACAGTGCCTGGTCGGGGTGGTTGTGTACTTCAATAAGTAAACCATCTGCTCCGGCAGCAACTGCGGCCAGTGCTAATGGTTCAACGCGGGTACGAATGCCGGTGCCGTGACTGGGGTCGGCAAAAACGGGCAGGTGACTTAGTTCTTTCACCAGCGGAATTGCTCCGATATCGAGTGTATTGCGGGTACTGTTATCAAATGTACGAATGCCACGCTCACACAAAATGACGCGTTCATTGCCACCTGAAAGAATGTATTCTGCCGCCATCAACCATTCCGGTATTTTGGCCTGCATACCGCGTTTCAAGAGAACGGGTTTGTCTTGTTTACCTAATTCAGCTAGCAGGTAGTAGTTTTGCATATTGCGTGTGCCAATCTGCAACACATCTGCATACTTGTATACCTCGTCCAGCACGCTCAAATCAATTACCTCGGTAATTACATTGAGTTGGTATTTGTCTGCTGCGGCACGCAACATTTTGAGGCCCTCCAATCCTAAACCCTGAAAAGAGTAGGGAGAGGTGCGCGGCTTATAAGCCCCTCCGCGAATAAATTTTATATTATGTTGGTGAAGAAATTCAGCAATCTCAAAAATCTGTTTTTCCGATTCTACTGCGCAGGGTCCTGCCATTACGTTAATGGTATCAGTCCCTACGGGAGTTCCGTTTACGCTAAAGGAGGTGCGTTCTTTTTTCCAGCTTTTGCTAGCCAATTTATACGGCTCACTAACTTCAACCACCTCTTTTACTCCGTCAATCAATTGAATTTTGCGTATATCAAAGTCAGCCGGAAAGCTGGAAACGGTAATAACCGATTGCCCGTTGAGGTGAACTGCATGATTCTTTAGTCCGTAACCCTCTAAGCGCAACAGTATAGCTGCCGCATCTTCTCGTGTAATGTTTTTATCAAGTACTATAACCACTATTGAATAACGCTATAGGTCAATTTAAGTTTCGGAGGAAGGGGTGCAAATTTATTGGTATTAAACACAATTCGCTCCATGCCTGAATAATTATAGGAAGGCACTATGTATAAGCCGTAATCCTTTTCAATGCCTGATTTTTTGTAAGCGTTCAATATGCTTTGAAAATAAGAACTCAGGTTAACGGTAATGGCTGTTTTAGTAGCGTTGTATTTTCCTGAATAGCCGATTAAAATTCCCCCGGGTAACGTGAAATTTTTGCCCGTTGAATCAGCCGTAACAAAGAAAACCTCCAGAGGTAAACCGTATTGCGCTGTACCTGCTCCGGGAAGAACCGGCACGGTAAGTTCAGCAGCAGCAATGGTTACCGCTTTGTTCCCGTTCTTCTTTATCAGGTCAAGAATGTGGGGTACTTTAAAAAATGTTTTTACGCTACCCATGGATTGTGCGTAACAGGTATCGCGGTGTTGTTTCAAACCCAGTTGCAACGAAAGGGCAGTACCGAAATAGTTGTGTTCATAGCTGCTTAAGCGCGGAGAGTTCTCATTAATAAGCAGGTCTTTGTACAAAGAGTCGTTATAATAAATGGTAAGGTTAGAAACAGTTGAAACCAGATCCATGTTCACTACAGCTCCTTCACCGGGATTAACGGCAAAGTCATTAGGTACAATGGCCAGGCCTTTCATGTAGTTAATAAACGCCTCGTTGGTTGAAAAGCTGGTGCCTCCGTTTTTGATTTTGTCAATAAAGGCATTGTTGGTTATTCTGATGCGTAAGTGCGGAGGTAGTTTTCTGGTTTTGCTGCCGTGTTGGAGTGTAATGCTGTCGTTAAGGTTAAACTTACCGGTCCAACTGCCAATTTCCTGCGGGTAATAAGCCGGGCGTGCACTGGAGTAATAAACACTGTCAATGTATAACGAGTTGCTTAACTCATACACTTTGATGGTTTGAGTGGTGGCAGTGTTCCCGTAGAAGGCTGTTTTGTTCTGGTACTTAAGCGTAAGCACAATGGAGTCGAGCTTTACTGCAGAAAAATTAAGGTTGTTCTCCGGCAGGCGGATCTGGGTGTAAATGGCGCTTTGCGTGCGGCCAAAATAGGGGTCGTGTATAAAACCGAGCGGATTAACAGAGCGTTCGTCTGTACGAACTGAATCATCTTTTACCGTATACATTAACAAAGAAAATGTATCGGTTGCCACAAAGTTGAGGTTGTCACTTGCGGGCAAAATGTCTCCTCCAATAAATCCTTCGTCTGTTTTTTTACAGGCGAAGGAAAAAAGAAGAAGTGCAAAAAGAAAAAGTCGGTGGAGTTTAGTTCTGTCTGACAAGAAGGGCATCATACAAGTCGGTGTATCTATCTGCAAAACCATCACCATTCTCAGCGTGCTCCAATACTACCGTACCTTTTTTGGTTTGTGCAGTAAGCTGTTTCACCACCTTAGGATCTATATTATCGCTGCATTTTACAATGGCATCAGCATGCTCAATAGCGCCCATGTATAAACTCTGGCAATCTCCGTCTTTGAAGGTGCCCATTTGTTTTGCGTCTATGTTGTTCAAACTGGCTTTGCGTCCGAAGTCTTTGCCCAGATTGGCTTCAAATTCGTTTTCAAATACTGAGAACACAATTTTAGCATTACGGAAAACGGGCTCGTCTTTGTAAATGGTTTTAATGTAAAGCGGAATAAGACTGGTCATCCAGCCCTGGCAATGAATAATATCAGGGGCCCAGCCTAATTTTTTAACTGTTTCGAGAGCGCCTTTGCAAAAGAAGATAGTACGCTCATCGTTGTCGGCATAAAACTCTTCCTTTTCGTTGGCGTAAACAAACTTGCGGTGGAAATAATCCTCGTTATCAAGAAAATAAACCTGCATTTTGGCTTCAGGCAATGAAGCTACTTTAATAGTAAGCGGGTTGTCGTTGTCGTCAATGGTAATGTTGATACCGGAGAGCCTTACAACTTCGTGCAAACGGTTTCTGCGTTCATTGATACAACCGAAACGCGGCATCAGCACACGAATCTCGTTGTCTTTTTCCTGAATGGCTTGCGGGAGACTGCGGGCTAACTCGGCTACACTGGAAACTTTTAGAAAGGGACTCATCTCTGAAGAAACGAAGAGAACTCGTTTACGATTAGAACTTTTTACCATAAGATGTGTAGTTAAATGAAATTAGTGTGCAAAAATATATAAAAATCTGCAGACTTTGCGTATAAATTTGTCAGTTTTTCTTTGGGAAGCCACCGTTTAACACCATATTAATCATTGATAATCTTTAAGTTAAGAGCAGATTTACATGCCCATATTGCCCGCCTCAAACAGCGTGGAAAACAGATTGGCTTTGTTCCTACCATGGGAGCCCTGCACCAAGGACACCTTTCGCTCATTGAAAACTCACAACGCGAGAACGATTTTACGGTATGCAGTGTGTTTGTAAACCCCAGCCAATTCAACAACGCCAAGGATTTATCGAGCTACCCGCGTACACTTGACCTCGACCTGCACCTGCTTGCACAAACAGGTTGCGATATGGTGTATGCCCCCGAAACGGATGATGTATATACGGATTCAACCGACTATTCCTTTGACTTAGGTAACCTGAATCTGGTGATGGAGGCTGCTCACCGTCCGGGTCATTTTAGCGGAGTTATCAACGTTTTAAAACGACTGTTTGATATTGTGACACCCCACAGGGCCTACTTTGGTCAAAAGGACCTGCAACAGTGCCTGGTGGTGAAAAAACTGGTTAAACACTTTGACTTAGATATTGACGTACGCGTGTGCCCGCTCATTCGCGAAACGGACGGACTGGCCATGAGCTCCCGCAACACCCTGCTCTCAGCACACTTTCGCAAAAAAGCCACCCGCATTCATGAGGCACTGGTTGGCGGAAGTCAAAAAATAACCGGACACACTCCGGTTGAGGTAAGGGAAGAAATTATCAGCCTACTTAAACAAGACCCCGACTTTACCATTGATTATGTAGAGATAGCCGAAGGGGAAGAGTTGTTGCCCGTACTCGCTTGGGCAGATGCACAAAAAATTGTAGCTTGCGTTGCCGTGCATCTGGGAGGTGTTCGGTTGATTGATAATCTGGTGATAAAATAGCGAATGGCAGATCTGGAAAGTTTTCTTCGGTTAGCTGAAAAAACAGCTTTTGATGCGGAAAGGCGTCAGAAGATAGATGCTGCTTTGACCAATTACCGGGTACAACACAACAAAGGAATCACACAGTTTGAACAACTGGAACTAGCCAAAGAACGGGCTTCCTTTTCCCGCTGGAGGGCCATTGAAAGCCTCGATAAGTTTTTGCTGGAGTTTGAAAATGCTTTCACCAAAAGGGGCGGAAGGGTTCTTTGGGCTCCGGATGCGGTTGCTGCACTCAGCGAAATTGAAAACATTGTTACCCAACATGCAGCCCGGGAAATAGTCATCAGCAAATCCACTACGGCACAGGAAATCGGTTTGCAAAAACACTTTACACAAAAACAGGTAGCCGTACACGAAACTGATCTGGGCGAATACATTGTTCAACTGGCCAACGAAGCTCCTTTTCATCCGGTTACACCGGCCATGCACAAATCATTGGAAGAGGTGGGTGCTTTATTTAATCTGCCCAACAGCCACGAGACCACAGCCGAGCAACTCACTGCAAAAGGCTGCGGCAATATAAAAACACATTTACGCAACGCACAGGTAAGCATTACAGGAGCTAATTTTCTGGTGGCCGAAACCGGTGCGGTGGTAATTACCGAAAACGAGGGTAATGTGCGCGTAGGAACTTCGGTTCCTGCGGTACACATTGTACTGGCGGGTATTGAAAAAATAATTCCCGGAATGGGTGATCTCGAAGTGTTGCTGCCTATGTTGGCCACTTACGGGACCGGACAAAACCTCACCACCTACAACACACTTTTTATGGGTCCGCGTTTTCAGGACGAAGGAGACGGACCCGCAGAAATGTATGTGATACTGCTGGACAACGGCCGCACCAACGTACTCGAAAAACAAGAACAACGGGCAGCTCTAAAGTGCATACGTTGCGGGGCCTGCTCCAATGTGTGCCCGGTTTTTAAAACCATTGGCGGGCATGGATATGAAAGCACCAACATCGGACCCATCGGCTCGGTGGTGAGTCCGTTGCAGTTTGGTGCCAAAGAATTCAAACACCTGAGTCACGCCTCCACCCTTTGCGGGGCCTGTACTGATGTGTGCCCGGTGAATATTCCCATACACCAAACACTGCTGGCCAACAGAAAAGATTTTGTAGATGAAGGTCATGGTAAAACCAGCGAAAAGCTGATGTGGATAGCCTGGAAAAAAGCCATGCTCGATCGCAAAAAGATGAACCGCGCCCCAAGCATCAAAGGTTTCCTCATTAAATCGTTGTTTAAAAGCAGCTGGGGAGAACGCAGGGTGTTTCCTGAACTAAGTACCAAATCATTCAATGAATTGTGGAGAGAACAACATGATAAAAAATAAACTGCTGGCGGTAGTGTTTACCGCACTTTTCCCTGTCTTCGTTTTTGCTCAACCCTCCTTTCCTCAGTTAACTGTTAAAGACCCTAAACTTACGTGCTTTGCGTTTACCCACGCCAACATACAGCTCAACGAACAAACAACAGGGCTGGATTATACGCTGGTTATCCGTGACGGCAAAATTGTGGCTGCCGGCAAAGGAGTTGTTATTCCAACGGATGCCGTAGTAACCGATGTAAAAGGCCAGTGGATTTATCCTTCTTTTATTGACCCGTTCAGCACCTACGGCATCAACCTGAAAGCAGATAAAAACAATGCTCCGAAAAAAGCCGCACTGGGTTGGAACGAAGCTATACGCAGCGATGTAGATGCCTTTGAACATTTTGAACCCGATGACAAGCAATGGAAACAACTGCTCGAAATGGGCTACGGTTGTGTATCTTCCTTTGTACGTGATGGCATTGTGCGCGGTGCATCAACGTTGGTGTTGCCCGGCAATAAACCCGACAACGAACTTGTTTTGCGCAAACAATCGGCCTTGCATTATTCTTTTGATAAGGGCACCTCGCCCAACCAATATCCTTCTTCATTGATGGGTTCTATTGCCTTGTTGCGTCAAACACATTTAGATGCGCAATGGTATGCTGCAGGCGGAAACAAACAGGAGTACAACTATACCCTGGAGCGTTTTAATCAGCTGCAAAATTTACCCGTAATATTTGAAGTGGAAAGCAAACAATCGGCTTTGCGGGCATTAAAAATTGCCAAAGAATTTAACAAAAACTGGATTGTAAAAGGCAACGGTACGGAGTACCAATGGGCTGCTGAACTGAAACAAACCGGTGCATCATTTATTGTTCCGCTACAATTACCGAAAACCTACAACATACAAAGTGCCGAGATGGCTGAGTTCATCAACACCGCTGATTTACTGCATTGGTATATGGCGCCTAAAAACGCCTCCATACTGAAACAAAATAATGTGCCCTTTGCCTTCACTGCCGAAGGATTGGATAAAGAAACTTTCTGGAAAAACTTAGCCAAGGTACAATCGGGCGGACTGAATGCTGCCGATCTGGTGAAAGCCTTGTGCACTGAACCGGCACGCCTACTCAAAATAGAAGATATAACCGGCAGCATTGCCGCAGGAAAACTGGCCAACTTTTTTATTGCCACAACACCTTTGGGTGAAGAAGATTTTGAAATTACCGAGCACTGGATTAAAGGGGAACAAAATGTTCTTCCCGGTAAAAACAAAAAAATGCTGGAGGGAACTTTTGCCCTTAGTAACAACGGAACTTTTACCGTTAAAGGCAACAGCGTAGAACTGAAACTGAGCAACGATAGTTGTAAAGGCACTTTGGAATATGTGCAGGGAAGCAAAGGTTTTGCTGCCATTTGCCAGTGTTCAAAAAATGCGCTGTCGGTCACCGGATGGATAAAAGACCTTACCGATGCCGCCTTGCCTGAAGCCAAAGAAATTGCTTTGGTTTACCTCGCACAACAAGTGAACGGAACAAAAAAAGCTGCGCCCGAGGATAAAAAGAAAGGCAAAGAAAATAAGGTTGATTCCGTATTCCGCGTGAGCTACCCGTTTGGTGACTATGGCCGGGCAGCCCTTCCGAATTACGACAACATACTCATACAAAACACAACCGTATGGACCAATGAAGCGGAAGGTATTCTGGAACAAACCGATGTGGCCATCAAAGACGGAAAGATTGCAGCGGTAGGTAAAAAGCTGAATGCTGCCGGCATTTTCGGCAAAAGCCCTTACACTACTCTTGACGGAACCAATAAACATTTGGCCAACGGTATAATTGACGAACACTCGCACATTGCCATTGACAACGGAGTGAATGAATGTACCCACAGCAACACAGCCGAAGTACGCATAGGTGATGTGGTCGACAACGAAGACATCAACATCTACCGTCAGCTGGCCGGTGGAGTAACCGGTGCGCAATTGCTGCACGGTTCATGCAACCCCATTGGCGGACAATCGCAACTCATTAAACTGCGTTGGGGTGCCTTGCCTGAGCAAATGAAATTTGAAGGAGCTGATGGCTTTATAAAATTCGCATTAGGTGAAAATGTAAAACGCGGAGGTTGGAACGACCCTACATTCAGGTTCCCGCAAACCCGTATGGGCGTAGAGCAGGTGATGGTGAATGATTTTACACGCGCCAAACAATATGCGCTCGACAAATCAGCCGCTGTTAAAAACAAAACACCTTTCCGTACCGATTTGGAAATGGAAACGCTGAATGAAATTCTCAACAAAAAAAGATTCATCACCTGTCACTCGTATGTGCAATCTGAAATTTCCATGCTGATGCGCGTGGCCGATTCACTCGGGTTTAAAGTCAATACGTTCACCCACATTCTGGAGGGTTACAAAGTGGCCGATGAAATGAAAAAACACGGAGCCTCGGCCAGCACCTTTAGTGATTGGTGGGCCTACAAATACGAAGTAATTGATGCCATTCCGCAGAATGCGTGTTTGCTTACCAAAGCCGGAGTAACCACAGCCATTAACAGCGATGATGCCGAAATGGGTCGCAGGCTCAATCAGGAAGCAGCCAAGAGTATCCGTTACTGTAACATGAGCAGAGAAGAGGCCTGGAAAATGGTTACACTCAACCCGGCTAAAATGCTGCACGTAGACAACCGTGTAGGCAGTATTAAACCGGGCAAAGATGCTGACGTTGTATTGTGGAGCAACGACCCCTTGAGTATTTACGCTAAAGTAGAAAAAACCTGGATAGACGGCAAACGGTATTTTGATGCGGAAGAAGACCTGAAACTCTACCAACAAAACATAGAGTTACGCAACTGGCTGTTTAAAAAAATGCTGGAAGCACAGGCAGCCGGAGAACCCGCCCGCGAAGGTCGCTCGCGCCCGCCACGCAACTACCACTGCGAAGACTAAAACCCTTTCCCGCATTTATCTGTTCAACCCTTGTATTCCAATTGTATGAAACGTATAGCTTCTGTTTTCCTTTTTCTGTTTTGCAGTGTTTTGCAGGCACAACCTCCCCGCTCGTATACCTCGTCTGAAATTTTATTGCAACTTAAAAAGTTGAACACAGTGGGCAGCGTGCTATACATTGCCGCGCACCCTGATGATGAAAATACCCGCCTGATTGCTTACCTCGCCAACGAAAAGTGTTTGCGCACCGGTTACCTCAGCCTTACCCGCGGTGATGGAGGACAAAACCTTATTGGCCCCGAACAAGGTGTGGAGTTGGGGGTGATACGCACACAGGAACTTTTAGCTGCCCGAAGAATTGATGGTGGCGAACAGTTTTTTACACGAGCTTATGATTTTGGTTACAGCAAAACGCCTGAAGAAACATTTAAAAAGTGGAACAAAGACTCGGTACTGAGTGATGTGGTGTGGGTGATTCGCAACTTTCGGCCTGATATTATCATTACCCGCTTTGCTACAGATGGCAGCGGTGGGCACGGGCACCACACGGCCTCGGCCATTTTAGCTGAAGAAGCTTTTGATGCAGCCGGAGACCCCAAACGTTTTCCTGAACAACTGCAACATATAGAAGTGTGGCAACCCCGCAGGTTGTTTTACAACGCCACCAACCGCTTTCGCGACCCCAATGCCGACATGAGTGCGTTCATCAAATTGGATGTGGGTGGTTACAACCCGCTATTGGGAAAAAATTACGGAGAAATAGCCGCTGAAAGCCGCAGCATGCACAAGAGTCAAGGGTTTGGAAGTGCCAAACAACGGGGTGAATATTTTGAATACTTTAAACCCGTTAAAGGTGACACAGCCGGACTGAAAGATATTTTTGAGGGGATTGATTTTACGTGGAAGAGGGTGAACAGAGGAGAAGGAATTGGTGAATCAATTGACGATTTGATAAAAAATTATAACCCCGCATACAATGCTGAATTTTTTAGAAACCTCAAACGGTTTTCTGATGGGTTCAACTTAAGAAAGGATTTGATCTTAAAAGATGAACTAAACTATCACTTTAAAATTTTAGACAACATTTTAATTGCATACTACGGCATTTTCTATGAATCCACAACCAATCATCAATACGTGTCTATTGATGATACCATTTCTTTTCAAACGATATTAATTAACCGATCAAATGAAACGATAATAAAAGACAAAGAAGGTAATGATGAATTTATAGGTAGATACGGGGATTCAACAGTTGAGTTAAAAACAAACATACCCTTTACTCGTAAAGCCAAGTATAAAATTGACAAGAAACAACATCAATCACAAGGATTGTTTTGGCTTGAGCAGCCGATTAAAAACAATTTATTCGATTATGATTTCTTTTCATCGAGTGGTCAAGGTTCTTTTCCTAAATACTTAACCACAAACGTGCTTGAGTTTCCCGGCAAGGGAAGCTTGTTTATTAGTTCTTATCTTCAGTTTAAATGGGTTGACCCTGAAAAGGGAGAACTGTATAGACCACTTGTGATTACGCCACCAGTAATGGTGAATGTAGTAAACGAGGTGGTGGCCTTCCCTACTAATGAAGCAAAAGAGGTAAAGGTTGTTGTAAAAGCAGGTAAAGACAGTCTTATGGGGGAAGTAATGCTGAATATACCTGATAGCTGGAAATGTATTCCGGCAAGCGCTTCATACGAGCTGAGAAAAAAGGGTGAAGAAAAAACATTTACATTTATGGTAACACCACCGGCCACTCAGGCTGAAGTTACCATCACAGCTTCGGTTTCTTATGGGGGCCAAAACTATTCCAAAGGCATCAAAGAAATCAAATACGATCACATTCCCATTCAAACCTTATTTCCTGAAGCAGAAATAAAACTCATTCGTTTGGATGTAAAGAAAAAACTAAAACGGATTGGCTACATACCGGGAGCAGGTGATGAGGTGGCACCTTGTTTAACACAGTTGGGTTATGAGGTAATCACCCTTACAGATGATCTGCTGGCCAAAGAAAACCTCAATCAATTTGAGGCTATTCTTACCGGTGTACGTGCTTACAACACCAACGAAAAACTACCTGCGTTCAAACAAAAACTAATGGACTACGTGGCCAATGGCGGCAACCTCATTGTGCAGTACAACACCAACAGTTGGGCCGGTCCGCTGAGCAGTGATATCGGTCCGTATAAATTTAAAATTACCCGCGAACGTATTACAGACGAAGAAGCGAAAGTAAACTTTGAATTACCCAACCACCCCGTACTGAATACACCCAACAAAATTACCGACAAAGATTTCGAGGGCTGGATACAAGAGCGCAGCATTTACCACGCAGGCGATTGGGACAGCAACTATGTTGCCCCCTTGAGCATGGCCGACCCCGGAGAAAAAAACAACAAGGGCGCATTGATTATTGCCAAACACGGTAAAGGACATTTTGTGTACAGCGGGTTGGTGTTCTTCCGCCAGTTGCCCGCAGGCGTGCCTGGTGCTTACCGCTTACTGGTGAACATGATTGAGTTAGGAAAATAGTGGATTAAAAAAATACGAGGATTAGAAAGATGACAAGGTTAGATTGCGTACATAACCTTGTCATCTTTCTAAACTTTTAACCTTCAATAACCCATGCAAGAAACCCGCTGGAAAATTTGGTACACTGTTGTGGTAATGGCTTTACTGGCAGAGGTGCTGCTTTTTTATATCTTTACTCATTATTTCTCCTAAACCAACCGCACATGAAATACTTTACTTCTTTGATGCTGCTATGCCTGTTGTGTGTCGCACAAAACACCTTTGCTCAACACCCGACCTTTGATAAACATCTGGCCGACTCTTTAGGTGCCGATGAAATCGGGATGAAAAAATACGTGATGGCTTTTCTGAAAAAGGGGCCCAACCGAAACCAGGACTCCGCTACGGCAGCTCAACTACAAGCCGCTCACATGAAAAACATTGGCCGCATGGCCGATATGGGTAAACTCATTTTAGCCGGACCTTTTATGGACAACGGAGAGGTGCGTGGCATTTATGTTTTTAATGTGGCCACCGTTGAAGAGGCCCGTGAACTCACCGCCTCCGACCCTGCTATACAAGCCGGTCGTTTGGTCATGGAACTGCATCCCTGGTATGGGTCGGCTGCTTTGTTGCTGGTAAACGGTTTACACAATAAAGTAGCGAAGAAAAGTTTTTGATGAGCAGCATTGATTGGATAGTACTTGCCGTTACCTTGATTGCCGTAATTTCTTACGGAGTTTACAAAAGCACGCACGAGAAAAACCTCAACAGTTACTTTAAGAGCAACAACTCCATGAGTTGGTTTCTTATTCTGCTCTCCATTATGGGTACACAGGCCAGCGCCATTACTTTTCTCTCTGCTCCCGGCCAGGCCTATACTGACGGTATGCGCTTTGTGCAGTACTACTTCGGGTTACCGTTGGCTATGGTGGTGCTGTGCATCACGTTTGTACCCATGTACCACAAACTGAAAGTGTTTACTGCCTACGAGTTTTTGGAGCAGCGTTTTGATTTACGCACCCGTACACTTACGTCTGTTCTATTTTTGGTTTCCCGCGGGCTTTCTACCGGTATAAGCATTTATGCACCTTCCATTATTCTCTCTTCTTTGTTGGGCTGGAACATATATTACACCAACATCATTATGGGTGGTTTGCTCATAGTGTACACCATCAGTGGCGGGGCAAAGGCTGTGGCCTATACACAAATGCAACAACTGTTTATAGTGTTCATCGGGATGTTTTTAGCCGGTTACATGATAGTGCATTTATTGCCTGATGGCATAGGCTTCTCAGACGCTTTGCACGTTGCCGGCAAAATGGGTAAACTCAACATTATCGAAACCAGAATTGATGTAACCGACAGCGCCTGGTGGAAAGATAAATACAACATCTGGAGCGGTGTGATTGGCGGTTTCTTTCTGGCCCTGTCCTATTTCGGTACTGACCAGAGTCAGGTAGGGCGCTACCTTACCGCTAAAGACATTAAAGAAAGCCGCATGGGCTTGCTCATGAACGGACTGGTAAAAGTACCCATGCAGTTTTTGATTTTGCTCATTGGTGCGCTGCTGTTCACTTTTTACATGATGTTTCAGTCGCCCGTGTTCTTTAACCAAAAACAACTGGACAAGGTATATGCCTCGGGTTGCGAAGACTGTGTGACTCAACTCAAAAAAGTGGAGGCTGAACATGATTCGTTATGCACCGTTGGGGCTACTCAAACACATTTGCTTTTAGCTGCACAAAAAAACAATGTTTCTACGGAGAGCATTCAACACAATTTACACACCACCGAAAAACAGAAAGCAGAAAAACGGAAAGAGGCCATTGCGCTTATCAAACAAGCC
>DATGWX010000196.1:0-2452 GCA_035299275.1 Bacteroidia bacterium | reverse complement strand
ATATAATAACACCGGGTGTATTGCTGTAACCACCGTAATAAGGATTGAATCCGTAATAATTGTAGGGACCGTAATAAGAACCCCAGCCGGTATTCCAAAATGGCGAATAAAAAGGAGAATTATACCCCATGCCTCCATAACCGTAGGGATTTCCAAAATAAGTGGAAGGAAAGCCCCAGGTGTATCCTACTGAAAAGTGCCATCCGGGAGTCCAAAACGGACTGGGCTGAAAACCGAACGGACTACCCATGAATCCACCGTAGTAAGGCGAAGGTGAATTGTAAGCGCCCCAATCATCAGTACCGTAAGCCACCCCGTTTTCATCAAAATAACTCCTTTCTTCTTTTAGCGGCACATCTGTTAAAACATCGCTGTCCGGAAGTGTGTCACCAATCGCGACCGAATCCTGATTTTTACCTTCAATTACATACTCCGTGCTTTTCATCACGGGTGCGGCTGTCTCCTTGGTTTTTGCTAAATATTCATTCCGTTCCTGCTGTGCATCTTTACGACTGTAGTAAACATCGTCATCCACCTTTACGTAAGTACGTGCCGGCTGACAGCCCGCCCATAACACTCCGAAAAAACCTAAAATGTAAATACCTGTTTTCATGTTGAACGGTTAAATAAATTACCTGACCTGAACAAAGGCAAGTTAGTTAAACCAAAGGTAAAATTGACCGGGTACACATACCTCAACTAAGCTGATTAAACCTTATTTTTGCCCACATTAAATTTAACAAATACTATTCCAAGCATCAAGGTCAATGGAAAATAAAAAAGTAAAACGCAGCGAGAACTATTCAGAATGGTATAATAATCTGGTTAATAATGCCGATTTGGCTGAACATTCAGCTGTGAAGGGCTGTATGGTGATTAAGCCTTACGGCTACGCTATATGGGAAAAAATGCAGCAGGAGTTGGACAAACAGTTTAAAGCAACAGGACACGTAAATGCTTATTTCCCTCTGTTTGTGCCCAAAAGTTTGTTTGAAGCTGAAGAAAAAAATGCGGAAGGTTTTGCCAAAGAATGTGCTGTGGTAACACACTACCGACTTAAAACAGATCCTGACAATAAAGGTAAATTGATTGTTGACCCTGAAGCAAAACTTACAGAAGAGCTTGTGGTACGCCCAACCTCAGAAGCCATTATATGGAGCACCTATAAAAACTGGATACAATCCTACCGTGATTTGCCTATTCTCATTAACCAATGGGCCAATGTAGTGCGCTGGGAAATGCGTACCCGTTTGTTTTTGCGCACCACAGAGTTTCTTTGGCAGGAAGGCCACACGGCCCATGCTACCAAAGAAGAAGCCATAGTTGAAACCAAACAAATGCTGGAAGTATATGCTGATTTCGCAGAGAAATTTTTAGCGGTTCCGGTAATTAAAGGTGTAAAAACAGAAAACGAACGGTTTGCCGGTGCTGATGACACGTATTGCATTGAGGGTTTGATGCAGGATGGAAAAGCTTTACAAATGGGTACCTCCCACTTCCTCGGACAAAATTTTGCCAAAGCATTTGATGTAAAATATGCCGGTAAAGATGGTAAGCTCGATTACGTTTGGGCCACCTCCTGGGGCGTTTCCACCCGTTTGATGGGAGCCTTGATTATGGCCCACTCTGATGATGAAGGTTTGGTATTACCTCCCAGTGTTGCCCCTATACAGGTGGTAATTGTACCCATTTACCGCTCTGACGAAGAGTTGAGCAAAGTGGATGCTGTTGCCAAAAATATTAAAGCACAACTGGAGAAACAAAACATCAGTGTTAAATACGACAACCGCGATACACACAAACCCGGTTGGAAATTCAACGAATATGAACTGAAGGGTGTTCCTGTGCGGATTGCTGTTGGCCCGCGTGATGTTGACAATGGCACAGTAGAAGTTGCCCGCAGAGATACCAAGGAAAAACAAGTATTGAGCAGTGTTGATCTGGAACACAAAATACCTCACCTGCTGGAACAGATTCAGAATAACCTCTATGAAAAGGCGCTGTCTTTCCGTGACCAGAATATACATGTTGTAAACACCTATGAAGAGTTTAAAGAAAAACTCGAAAATCCTGGTGGATTTATTTCGGCACATTGGGATGGCACCTCTGCAACCGAAGAAAAAATAAAAGAAGAAACGAAGGCTACCATTCGCTGTATACCGTTAAATAATGTGCAGGAAACAGGCGCCTGTATATACTCCGGCCAACCTTCCGCACAAAGAGTTCTGTTTGCTAAAGCGTATTGATATGGAAACAAAAATTGATGACATTTATCAAGTACTCAGCACCAAATCATGCACCAAGCAGTTGGTGTACCGAAACACCCTGAACAGCTTTCAGCAGTTTAAAAAGAAGTTGCATGAGGTAGAAGAAAAGCTGAGTAGCAAAATAGCTGCCTTAGATAAGGGTGTAGAAGTTAAATACAATGAAAAAGGAGAATTTGAAGCGCATT
>DATGWX010000195.1:0-2242 GCA_035299275.1 Bacteroidia bacterium | reverse complement strand
TTGACAGTAACCTGGCCGGTTTAAAAGCCGGAGATTCCTTTAAGTTCACCATTGAACCTGCTGATGCTTACGGAGAATATAACCCTGAAGAGGTTGTGCCTATTCCACGCAGCATTTTTATGGTAGAAGGCGCTCCTGATGATATTCTTCATGTAGGAAACAGCATTCCTATGCAGGACCAGAATGGTAATACATTGTATGGTGTAATTGCTGAGATTCATGATGAACACGTTCATATGGATTTTAACCACCCTTTAGCCGGACAAAGCCTTATTTTTTCTGGAACCGTAGTAGGTGTTCGTGACGGATCGGAGCAGGAAATTGCTTTGGGCGAAGTTCAGGAATAACACTAAAACGTTTATACGATAGAAAAGTCCTGCCCAGCAGGACTTTTTTTATTTAGTAAAATTTGATTTAACTTTGAACAACAGATGAAATCATTTTTACTTCTTTTGTTTACCGGCTGGTTTACTTTGCTCTCCACAGGAGTGAACGTAAATGCACACTGGTGTGGAAGTAAAGTAGCCTCTGTAGGGCTTTTCGGCAGTAAAGCTGAATCCTGTAAATGCAGTAAGAAAAAAACCGCAAAAAACAAATCCTGCTGCTCTACTTCAGCAGCCTATTTTAAAATTAAAGACAATTTTACTGCTTCAGAAAATTGTACATCACCCTTAGTATTTTCTACCACATTATTTTTTGCTGATAAACTGATTTGCCTTTACAGTGCTCATACTATATCGGTTGAATCGTTTATCTCATCCAAAGCACCACCCTCCGTATTTCGAAGCATTTATCTAGTGTTTCAGAACTTCCGGCTGTAAACTCACCGAGCTTTGTTATGTCCGTCTGCTGTCGTTTTAACATTTCTTATTTTTAGTATTAACCGAAAGACACCGTTCTTTCATCAACAATAAAATCAAATGAAAAAAATCATCTTCATAGCCGCTGTATGCGCCACAATGTTTGCAAAAGCACAAACTACTGCACAAGACTGGACCAAAAATGACTGTGACGGTAATTCTCATCACCTGTTTGCAGAGTTAAATGCCGGAAACGTCATTATACTGGAATATGTGATGATGGATTGCGCGCCTTGTATCACGGCAGCCAACGGATTAAAACCTGTTTACAACCAGTTCAACAGTTCGCATCCAGGTAAAGTGAAAAGTTACAGCATTGGTTTTACAGATACCTACACCTGTTCGCAGTTGCAAAACTGGAAAAGCACCAACAACCTCTCTCATACTACTATGTTCCCTACAGGAGCATCTGATGTAAGTTATTACGGAGGCATGGGTATGCCAACTATTGTGGTAGTAGGCGGACCTTTTCACAAAGTATTTTACAAAAAACAGGGCTACTCTCCTTCAGATAACACTACCATTACAGCTGCCATAAACAGTGCTTTGGTAGCCACAGCAGTGGAAACTCCTGTTCCTGTTGAGGTTTTTCAAGTGTATCCTAATCCTGCAAACAGTTACATTGAATTTCAATTAAGCGAAGCAGTACACATGATGAGCATTAACGACCTTAGTGGTAGAACAATGGCAAATTTCACCGCGTTAAGTAGTGGAAAACATCATCTTAATCTTGATTTGAAGGCCGGTGTATATTTTGTTTCGGTTTCAACTTCCAATGGTTCTGTACAACGTCAAAAATTAATTATACGTTAATTATGGCGAACAAAAAATTAACAGGGTTTTGTACACTTGCACTTTTGGGGATGTTAGCCTGTAAACAAAAGGATACTACTACCCCAGCTCCGGTTTATAATCCTACCCCGCTTCAGGTAAACTATCCTGCATGGGTAAATACATTTGCCGGTGCTATGCCTTTACCTGCCGATAATCCATTAACCAAAGAAGGTGTGGCGCTTGGTCGCAAACTATTTTACGAAAAGCTACTGTCAGATAACAGCACACAATCCTGTGCAAGTTGCCATAAGATAGGCAACAGTTTTACTGACCCCCGCAGCTTTAGTGAAGGCACAAACGGAGCGCTGGGTGACCGTAATGCAATGGTTATTGTTAACCTGGCATGGAGCAACAAACTCTTTTGGGACGGCAGGCGAAGCACTCTAGAACAACAGGCGCACGACCCGGTAACCAATCCTGTTGAAATGCGCAATAAATGGCCGGTGGTAGTACAACGATTACAAAATCATCCACTTTACCCCTCCTTGTTTTTTAATGCTTTCGGCACTTCGGTTATTGACAGTAACCTGGTAGTAAAAGCGATTGCT
>DATGWX010000194.1:0-5688 GCA_035299275.1 Bacteroidia bacterium | reverse complement strand
GCTGATTTTTTCTTTCACCTGAAAAAGTGGCAACAACTGAGAAAAAAAATACGCCCGCTTAAAAAAAGATCTGCCCCATTATCGGGGTTATACCATTTCAGTATTGTGTTCCGTTATTTTGTTCTCCAAAAACATACATTTAAAAGTTTATGAAACATTTTTTTCTGCTGCTGTTAGGTATAAGCATGTGCACTACCATACAAGCACAAGACGCACCTACTGCTGACAGCACAGTATTGTTGTTGGTAGAAAATATGCCGGAGTTTCCCGGAGGGCCTGAAGCTATGATGAAATTTATTTCCTCCAACATCCGCTACCCCAAAGCGGCTATTGAAAACGCAGTACAAGGCCGTGTAGTAGCATCTTTTATTGTAAATACCGATGGAAGTTTGAGTGATATTAAATTGCTGAAAAAACTGGGTTGGGGTTGTGATGAGGAAGTAGAACGCGTGCTGCTGAAAATGCCGTTATGGCAACCGGGCAAACAAAACGGAAAACTGGTGCGTGTACAGTTTAACCTGCCTGTTGCATTTCAATTGCAGGGTGAAGACAGCAATGCCGCAAAAGACAATTTCATAGGGCCAAAGTTTATCGGAGGGGAGACCGCCCTGGCACATTACATAGATGACCACCTCAAGTATCCTAAAAAAGCCCGTAAGGACAGTACACAAGGAACTGTTATCGCCAATGCCATCATTGACGCAAAAGGTAAGGTGGTAAAAATTGAGATTCTCAAGGGGATAAGCAAAGAGTGCGACAAAGAAGCTATGCGTCTGATAAAATCGCTCCCTCCTTTTGAACCTGCTAAAAGAAACAAGATTACGGTGGAGTCAACTTATTTTATCTCGGTCAAGTTCAGTTTACCGGCAGACATTAAAAAGTAGTTTATTTTTTCAGCGCGGGACCTTTGGGCAGTTTGGGCTTAATGTGGTAGCTGAGGCCAAACTCTGTTGCATATCCTTTAATGTTGGTATTGTATGCTTTCCCTGCTGTGGTTTCTGTGCTGTATTTTGCTGTGGCGGATGAGGTAAATGTACTGAACATAAACATGACAGCTAAACCTTTGTAAACATACACTCTGGCTCGTGTTCCGGCACGGGCAATACCACCGGTACTTTTGTTTTTGTTGTTGCCCATTGTTTTGTCTTCAAATGAGGTGTTGAACAATCCCAAAGAACCGTAACAGGAAAGGTCAATTACATTGCTGGTAAAAAAATGGTAGTTCACATCTCCGGTAATTTCTTTAGTGGCTATTCTCACTTTTTCATGTGCAGATTGAAATCCATAAAAGGCAACGGGGTCAACTTTGTAATAATCTACTCCTGAACTGAAACCAATACCTATCTGGTCGGTAATACCGTATTCAATTATAAGCGGATCGCGTATGCCATCCATGTTCTGATTTTCCCCTTTAATTTCACCATTACCTCTGTTGCAGGTACTAAAGTTGGCATACGTATCACCTCCGGATATACTCACCAATAGGGAACCCTTACGAAAAGCCTGCGCAAATGCTGCAGAGAAACTGAAAAGCATACAGCCTAAAACTAAGAACAAGTATCTGTATAACATAGACTTGGAATTTAGTCTATCAAAAATAGTGTAATCCGTTGAAATTCCTACTTTAAGGAAATAAAATGTTGCACGGCACATCGGTAACCGTTTAAACCCAACCCGCTGATAATGCCTATGCAGTGTTTAGACAACAAGGAAATATGGCGGTATTCTTCCCGCGCAAAAATGTTGCTGATGTGCACCTCAATAACTGGCGTGGAAATAGCCGCTACGGCATCGGCTAATGCAACTGAAGTGTGGGTATATCCGCCTGCATTCAGAATAATCCCGTCATAGCTGAATCCCGTTTCGTGCAATTGATTGATGAGTTCCCCCTCTACATTACTTTGGTAGTACTCCAATGTTACACCGCTGAATTCTTTGCTGAGCTTTTCAAAAAAAGACTCAAAGGTTTCGCTACCGTAGATTCCCGGCTCTCGTTTACCCAATAAATTGAGGTTGGGTCCGTTGATGATTATTATCTTCATTATCGTTAAACAATAGTACTGAAAAACCCGAACTTCGCATACACGTTACAAAAATAATCACCTGTACATTGAACTGGCAAAGTTACCTCAAAGGTTACCGCTCCTGGTTGCAGCTGGAGAAATCGCTTTCACACAACAGTATGGAGGCTTACCTGCATGATGTAGAAAAACTATTGCAATTTTTTGCTCACAAAAAACTGGAACGCACACCTGAGAATGTAACCTACGAAGACCTTACCGAATTTATACGATGGATTAATGAGCTGGGCATGACAGCTACTTCGCAAGCGCGTATCATCAGCGGACTGAAATCTTTTTATAAATACCTGTTGATTGAAGACGTGCTCAAAAAAACACCCACTGAATTGCTGGAGGCCCCCAAAACCATCCGGCACTTGCCTGATGTGCTGGCCGTAAGTGAGATTGACGCGCTGATTGCTGCCATTGATTTGAGCAAGCCGGAAGGCATGCGCAATAAGGCTATTTTAGAAACCATGTTCAGCTGCGGGTTGCGTGTGAGTGAAACCGTGAACTTGCAAATAAGTCACATCTTTTTTGATGATGAATTTGTGAAGGTAACCGGAAAAGGTGACAAGGAACGTTTGGTGCCCATTGGCCAATCAGCTATTAAGGCTATACATTTATACAAAGACAACGTGCGCAATCATCTGGAGATAAAAGCAGGCAACTCCGACATTCTTTTTCTTAACCGCAGAGGAAGTAAAATGAGCCGGGGAATGATTTTTTACATCATTAAAGAACTGGCTAAAAACATCGGGTTAAAGAAAAATATCAGTCCGCACACCTTCAGGCATTCTTTTGCTACAGCTTTAGTAGAAGGTGGTGCCGACCTGCGTGCCGTACAACAAATGCTGGGACATGAAAGCATAACCACTACCGAAATTTACACGCATCTGGACCGCGAGTATCTGCGCGAAACCCTGATGCAGTTTCACCCGAGGGCATAAACACTAAAACAACCATGAATACAACTGCTTTAACAGAAACTTACCTCAACGGCCTTCAGCAACTGGAAACAGAAATTGCTGCTTACACCAGTGAAGAACAACTTTGGTTAACAACGGATGGCATCAGCAATTCAGGCGGCAACCTTTGCCTGCACCTGCTGGGTAACCTCAACCATTACATCGGGGCAACACTGGGCAATACAACTTATGTGCGTAACCGTGATGCAGAGTTCAGCAACAAGAATATTCCACGGACTGAGTTACTTTCTGCCATTGCAGCCACCAAAATAATGGTGGAGCATCTACTTCCCTCCCTGACTCCGGAACAACTGAAACAAGAATACCCTTTCGATTTTAAAGGCAAACAAACTACCGAGTGGTACCTGCTGCTTTTGGTATCTCACCTCAACTACCATTTAGGGCAAATTAACTACCACCGTAGGTTGGTGAGGTACTAGAATTATTGAATAATTCTATAATTCGCGGAACTCAAAAACTCATCAACTCCAGCAAGTCTTTCTTAAAGCGTTCTTTGGGTAAAAAGTTTTGTTCCAATGAAACAGCAAAAGGTACCGGGGTATCCAAACTGCCGGTGCGGTAAACCGGAGCATCTAATTTCTTAAAGCAATGTTTGCCAATGTGTGTGGCAATCTCGGCACCTATACCGCCTGTTTCGCAGTCTTCATGAAACACTATGGCTTTACCTGTTTTGTTCACGCTGGTTTCTACTGCTGTTTTATCCCAGGGCAATAAAGAACGCAGGTCAATAATATCCGCATCAATGCCCGACTCTTTACACACTTCCAAGGCCCAATGCACGGCTGCTCCGTAAGTGATAATGCTTACTTCATTTCCTTCCTTCACTGTTTTGGCTTTGCCTATTTCAATGGTGTAGTAGTCATCGAACACGTCTTCTTCAAAACTTCTGTACATGGCTTTGTGTTCGAAAAAAAGTACCGGGTTGGGGTCTTCAAAAGCAGCCAGTAACAAACCTTTGGCATCAGCGGGGGTAGAAGGATAAAGTACTTTTAAACCGGGAGTATGAAAGAACCAGGCTTCATTGCTTTGCGAATGAAAAGGGCCTGCACCTACGCCAGCGCCTGTTGGCATGCGCACCACCACATCAGCAGCCTGTGCCCAGCGGTAATGTGATTTAGCGAGGTTATTGATTATCTGATTAAATCCGCAGGTTACAAAATCAGCAAACTGCATTTCCACCATGGCCTTCATGCCTTTGATGGAAAGTCCGTAGGCCGAACCAATGATGGCACTTTCACACAAGGGCGTATTGCGTACCCGTCCTTTGCCAAACTGCTCAACAAATCCTTGCGTGGCCTTAAACACACCTCCGTATTCCGCAATGTCTTGTCCCATTAACACCAGGTTGTTGTGTTTCTCCATGGCCTGACGTAAACCGTCAGACACTGCGTCAATCAACCGTTTAGGACTCTTTTTATCAGTAGCCGGTTCACTCACCACCTGCACATGTGGGGCATACACATCGGCCATCTCATAGGCAGTATCCGGTATAATATCGGGTTGTGCAAACACTTCCTCAACCGCGTGGTCAATTTCATTTTTAATTTCGTTGCGGTAGGTTTCTATCAGTTCTGGCGTAAGAATATTTTGCTCCAGCAAGAACGTTTCAAAGTTGCTGAGCGGATCTTTTTTGCCCCATTCATCAAACAACTCCTGCGGAACATATTTGGTACCTGAAGCCTCTTCATGTCCGCGCATACGGAAAGTCATGCACTCCAGCAACACCGGGCGAGGTTTGTGACGCATGGATACTGCAAGATTTTTTACGGCATCGTAAACAGCCAGCACATTGTTGCCATCTACTTGCGACACTTCCATCCCGTAACCAATACCTTTATCAATAAAACGTTTGCACCTGAACTGTTCATTGCTGGGTGTAGATAATCCATAGCCGTTGTTCTCTACCAAAAATATTACCGGCAGTTCCCATACCGCAGCTGTATTTAACGCTTCATGAAAATCTCCTTCGCTTGCTCCGCCATCACCGGAAAAAACCAGCGCCACCTTTTTTTCTTCTTTGAGTAAGCCTGCGAGTGCAATACCATCGGCCACACCCAGCATAGCACCCAAATGAGATATCATACCCACAATGTGATACTCGTTGGTACCAAAGTGAAAAGATCGTTCGCGTCCTTTACTGAAACCACTGAACTTTCCCTGCCATTGTGCAAGTAATTTGGTTAACGGAATATCGCGGTTGGTAAATACACCCAGATTGCGGTGTAAAGGTAAAATGTATTCTTCTTTTTCCAAAGCCAATGTAGCTCCGGCAGAGATAGCTTCCTGACCTATGCCTGAAAACCATTTGCTCACTTTGCCCTGACGCAGCAGGATGAGCATTTTTTCTTCAATCATGCGGGGCTTCAGAATGCCCTTGTATAAACGCAACAACAACTCGTTGTCGTAATATTTCTTTTGAAAATCCATACGGGGCAAAGGTAAGAAAAGCGGGTATTTAAACGCGTCTTATTACTTGAATTCGTAGCAGCCTATATCCGGCTGTGCATCGCGGGTTTCTCCATCAAAATCAATTGGTACACCAACGTTGGTTCCTTTGTTGATGCAGGGTGAGGCCGCTGAGAGTTTAAAATCGTTTTTATTGAAATTTTTATACAACGGGTCGAGGTTAAACAGGTTAT
>DATGWX010000193.1:0-14128 GCA_035299275.1 Bacteroidia bacterium | reverse complement strand
ACCGAATTAGAAACGGAATGAGTGAAAGTTTGTCGTTCATCAATGCAATGTTTGCAGTTTCTATGGCGGTGTCGCTACCTGCTGCTCCCATTGCTATGCCTACGGTAGATTGTGCAAGGGCTGGTGCATCATTGATACCATCGCCTACCATTGCTACTTTTCCATATTGTTGCAAGAGTTCTTTGATTTTTTCGGCTTTGTTTTCGGGTAGCATATTGCCGAATATTTTTTTGATGCCTACTTGCTGTGCTACATAGTTTGCTGCTTTTTCGCTGTCGCCTGTAAGCATTACGGGTTCGATGTTTAGTGTTTCTAATTCCTTTAACGCTGCTTGGCTGTAGGGTTTTATTTCATCCATCAAACCAATAATGCCTGCCACACCTTCGCCAAAACTTACTACTACGCTTGTTTTGCCTTGTGAAGAAAGTTGCTCTACAATTTTCTCCGCTTCTTTATCTACTGGCTGATTTACTTTAATGAAATCCAACTTGCCTACATAAATTGTTTCGTCTTCACACACCAAACATTTTGCTGTTGCTCCTTTGCCCATAATGCTTTTGAAACCTTCGGTTTTGTGTGGCTCAAATCCTTCCTTTTTGCTTGCATCAACTATGGCTTGTGCCAATGGGTGTTCGCTGAAAATTTCTGCCCCTGCGGTGCAAGCCAATAGTTCTTCACGGCTGGTTCCGTTCAACGGAAAAATATCCGATACGATTGGATTTCCGAAAGTGATGGTTCGTGTTTTGTCTAACGCAATTGCTTTTATTGATGCCAATGCCTCAATGTATTTTCCACCTTTTACTAAAGCCCCTTTAGATGATGCGTTTCCGATTGCTGCATAAATGGCTACTGGTGTTGATATGACTAATGCACAAGGACAAGCGATAACTAAAAGTGTGATTGCCTGTTGTAACCAATGGTTTAAATCGAGTTGTAGTATAAAAACTGGAACAACAAATAATAATACAGAAAGGGCCAACATTATCGGGGTATAATATCTGGCAAATTGTTGAATGAATTTTTGCGTCTCGCTTTTGTTGGACGATGCTTCAAAAGTGAGGCGAACAATTTTTGAGAAAGTAGTGTCAACAGATAATTTGGTAGTTTCTATTTCAATAAAACCATTTTTGTTGAGTGTACCTGCAAAAAGAGTATCGCCTATTTGTTTATCTTTGGGAATGGGTTCACCTGTGATGGCGGCTTCATCAACCATTGTTTCGCCTGAAATAATTTTACCGTCAAGTGGTATCATTTCTCCAGGCTTTACCTGAATAATTGTTCCGATTGCAATTTTATCAATCAAAACATTTTCATTTAGTGATTTTACAAAAGCGGTCTTTGGAGCTTTACTCACCAATTCATCTAAGGCTGATTTAGAATTTTCAATTCCAATATCTTCCAGCCTTTCACCCAAAACATAAAGAACCACCAATACTGCCCCTTCGGGAAATTCTTTTAGATAAAATGCCCCGATTACCGCAATAAGCATGAGCAAATTAATATTGCTGAACTGTAGTTTGAAAATGGCCTTTACGCCACTCCACATTACCTCATAGCCAATTCCTAAAATAAAAATGGCAAATATAAAAGGTGCATACGGCATGGGTATATTGATACCGATGATGGATAAAACTTCTAAGGCAATAACTATCGCGATTGCCAAAAGAAGAAAGATAAATTTTTTGTCGTTGATTGGTAGTTTCATGGTTTGATTTTTTTATTTTTAAAGAATGTGAATGAATGTTTTAAATTTTTTATTTGTTCAATCCTCATTACAATGGGTAGTGTTGTCATCATGTTTATGCTCTTTATTCAATTCCCAACGTTTCTTAATTTTTATATACCATTCAAAATGATGCAAGGCAAGTAAAAGATAAATTAGAATGGATGAGCATATTGCAATAATGAACATACTGTAAGCAGCCGCTACACCTATTGCTGCCGTTGCCCAAATTGATGATGCAGTAGTTAATCCCTGGGTAATACCTTTTGTATTGTCTTTGTATATAATGCCAGCTCCGAGAAAACCAATACCTGTTACAATATTTGCAGCGATACGTGCTCCTGCGGTAACATCAACAGAATGTGTTCCAATGGCCGTAAACAAAGCTGCACCCAAACATACGGCTGCATAAGTCCTAATCCCTGCTGTGGCACCGTGTCGTTCCCTTTCAATACCAATAAATGCTCCAAGTGCAGAAGCAATTAAAAGCTGAAGGGTGATAAATAATTCGATTTTTATATCCATGTTGTGTTTTTAATTTGTAGTATACACTATGATAAGGAATGTTAAAGACGAATGAGAAATTTTTTGTCTTTGTTTGGAAATTTCATTAGTTATTCGAATTTTAACATGATGGGCGGGAGAACCTGACTATGAAAATCCTCTTTGATAGAGGAAAAAGAAATCAAGCCTCCGCCCATATTTTATTTAATGTGCGTGAGCCTCGCCTTTGTTGTTCATTTTAGCTAAAATAAAAAATGCTCCATTCACAACTACTTTACTATTTGCCGGAATTTCTTTTAGTAAAGTAATTTCGCTGTAACCTACATCGGTAGTGCCTTTGCGAATTGGTATTTTTTCAAAAGTAGTTCCTTCTTCCTTGTGTTCGGGTTCTTCTTTTTCGCTGTCCTGATGTCCGCTTTCATCGTGTTTGTGTTCGGCTGTTTCGGTTTCGTTGAGGTGTTCTTCCTCGCTGTGTGCATCGGTTACAATAAAAATATAATCCTGCCCTTCGTGGTTTACAATGGCTTTGGTAGGCACTGCATCAACTGTGGCGTTTTCTAAACTTACTAATGCAGTTATGCTCATTCCGTCAATCAAGCCTTGCTTGTTTCCTTTTACCATTGCGTGAACCGAAATGGCTTTGGTGTTTTGCTCAAAAGTGTTGCTGATTGCGTAAACATCTGCATCGTATTCTTTGCCAGGATTATTGGTAAGTGTAAAATGTATGGTTTGCCCAACTTTTAGTTTTTGCAAATCCTTTTCATACACATATAAATCCAAATGCAATTGGCTGTTGTCCACTATTTCGGCAATAGGATTATTAGCATCAACATAGCTACCGATGTTTACCATTACATTGCTGATAGTGCCATTTATAGGGCTTGAAATATTTACAACAGATTGTATGTTTTCGCTTGTGAGTGAGGTTGTATTTATTCCAATCAATTCTAACTGCTTTTGCAAACTTGCTTTTCGTGCTTTCAAGGTTTTTAGTTCTGCATCTGCTGACTGCAAATTTTTCAATGCTCCTGCGTTGCCTTGTTGCAATTCTTTTTGTCGGGCAAATTCCAATTGTGCTAACTCTGCTTTAGAAGAAACGCTTAAAAATTCTTCCTGCATTGTGATGAAAGAATTGTTTGAAATGGTGGCAATGATTTGTCCTTTGCTTACGGTATTGCCTGTTTGCACCAAAATAGATTTGATAACTCCACCTAATGATGCCGTGGCATTCGCACGGTTTTGATTAGGCACTTTTAAAATGCCATTGGCTTTGAGTGAAGCGGTTAATTGTTTTTTCTCAATACTACCCAACTCTATTTTTATAGATTTCATTTGTTCGGCTGTTAGCATTGCCGTGTTGGTGTTTTCGTGTTCATCGTGATGCTCGGTTTCTTCTCCGTGCGTTTCGGTTTTATTACTGTTGCAGGATGCAAATACTATTGATATTACAAGGGCTGCTATGAAGATTATATTTTTCATTTCTGTGAAATTTTATTTGTTAGTTAAGAAATTGATGTTGATAATGGATTGATTGATTTGGCTAACCGATTGCAGATAACTTAACTGCACATCGGTGGCGGTTTGCAAGGCTTGTAAGTATTCAATGTAACCGATGTCGCCACTTTTGAAACCCACTTTTGCAGTGCTAATAATTATGTCAGCATTGGGCAAAGCGGTTGATTTGTAGTAATTGTATTGCGACAAATTTTGGTTGTATTGCTCAAAAGCATTTTGCAACTGGTTTTGTAAAATCAGTTTTCCATTGTCTGCTTCTTTCTGCAATGCTTGCTGTTTATAGTCAAGCGATTTTATTTTTGAAGTGTTGCTGAAAAAAGTAATTGGAATACTGATACCTACATTAAAACCTTGAAAGCGTTTGCTACCGTTAAAATTTACATCTGCTCCATTGATGTTTTGCACTCCGATTAACGACTGGTTGAAATAACCCACATTAAAATCGGGCAATGTAGAAGCCGTTTCTAATTTTTTGTTTTGTTCTGCAATTACTGCTTGCTGATACAATACTTTAAGCGATGGATTATTTGCAATTAGGGTAGTGTCAAACGAACTGCTTAAAACAAGCGGTTGCCAATTTTCATTTACGGTTATTGTAAAATCTTCGCTTGTATTCATTAGTGTTTTAAGGGAATTGTAAGCCGTTGCAAAATCTGTTTCGTTTTGTTTGAGCAACTGTGAAAGTTGTCCCCGCTTGGTTTCTGCTGTAGTTTTTTCCAACAAATTAGTTTCACCTGTTTTGTATCGCAACGCTGCTGCACTTACAAAATCGTTATACAAACTGTCTAAAGATTGTAATTGCTTTTTAGTAGTTTGTAAAAACTGCAACTGATAAAACCAGTATTGCACCTGTGCTTTTATTTGGCTGGCGGTGGCTTGATGTTGCAATTCGCTACTTTGTAATTCGGCTTTATACAAACCTGATTTAGCAGTATAATAAGTAGGGAACGGAATACTTTGCGAAACCTGAAACGCCTTGTCCTGATTGATGCTGTTGTATTGCCCGAACTGAAAATTGACATTAGTTTTGGGCAATTCAAACACCGATTTTTTAAGGGTGGTTGAAGATTGCACATTGAGTTGTTGCGACTGGATTTCTAAATTGCTTTTCAATGCTGTGCTGATTGCATCTTCAACAGAAATGGTTTTTGCCGTTGGTGTTTGGGCATTTGAAGCATTGAATGAAAGCAAGGCAAAAACTAAAGTGGCTGTTGCTGAAATTTTGCGTTTTGGCTTCCTGATTTTAGAGAAAATCACATACAGCAAAGGCAAAACAAAGAGTGTTAAGAATGTTGCTGTGATAAGTCCACCGATTACAACTGTTGCCAGAGGTTTTTGCACTTCAGCCCCTGCACTGTGCGAAAGTGCCATTGGCAAAAAGCCCAATGATGCAACGGTGGCGGTCATTAATACGGGTCGCAAACGGATTTTTGTTCCCTCTTTTATACGTTGTATAATGTCCGTCATTCCGTCTTTTTCCAATTGGTTGAAAGTTCCAATCAAGACAATACCGTTTAAGACTGCTACACCAAATAAGGCAATAAAACCAATACCTGCCGAAATGCTGAAAGGCATATCACGAATAAGCAAAGCAAATACTCCGCCTATGGCACTCATTGGTATTGCTGTGTAAATCAGTGTTGCTTGTTTTACTGAACTGAATGTAAAGTAGAGTAACATAAAAATGAGTGCTAAAGCCACAGGCAAGGCAATCATCAAGCGTTTACTTGCAGCTTGCAGGTTTTCAAATGTGCCTCCATAAGTGTAATAATAGCCTTCGGGCAATTTTACTTTTCCATTTAGCTCCTTTTGAATATCTGTAACCACGCTTGCCACATCTCTGCCTTTAATGTTGAAGCCCACAACTATTCTGCGTTTACCATCTTCACGGCTTATTTGTGCGGGACCCAATTCCATTTTTATTTCCGCTACTTGCGATAATGGTATTTGCGTTCCGTTTGCAGTTGGAATATACAAATGGCTTACATCGTCAATGTTGTTTCGGTGGGTGCTGTCAAGCCTCACAACTAATTCAAATTTGCGTTCGTTTTCATATACTACACCTGCTCCACCTCCTGCAAAGGCGGTGCTTACAATGTGGTTAATGTCCTCGATGTTCAAACCATAATTAGCAATTTGCGAACGGTTGTATTTGATTACTATTTGTGGTAAACCTGCCACTCTTTCAACACTTGGTTCTGTTGCACCATTTACACTTTGCACAACTGACTTTACCTTGTTGGCATAACTTAAAAGAGTGTCCATATTTTCACCAAAAATTTTAACGGCTACATCTTGGCGAATACCTGTCATAAGTTCATTAAATCGCATTTGAATAGGTTGGTTCTTTTCAAAGAAAACCCCAGGTATTGTGTTTAGTTTTTCCTCCATTTCCTCTGCCAATTCATCATAAGAAACTTCCCGTTTCCATTCATCGGGTGATTTCAGAATTATCATCATGTCTGTTGCTTCGGGTGGCATTGGGTCGGTGGGGACTTCTGCTGCCCCAGTTTTACCAACTACCATTTTCACCTCGTCATATTCTTTAATCAGCCTTGATGCTTGCATAGAGGTTTCCAAACTTTGAGAAAGGGATGTGCCTTGAGGAAGTATGCAGTGAAAAGCAAAATCGCCTTCCTGTAGAGTTGGGATAAATTCACCGCCCATTCTTGAAAACAGAAAAACAGAAACTACAAATACGGCAACTGTTACACCAACAATTACTTTTTTGAAACGAATGGCTTTTTCTAATAACGGTGAGTATATGCGTTGGAAAAAGTTCATCATTTTATCACTCAAAGTTTGTTTGTGCGAAATAGTTTTGGGTAAAAAGGCTGCACACATCATTGGAATATAGGTAAGCGATAAAATCAATGCTCCGAAAATGGCGAAACCAACTGTCTGAGCCATTGGGCCAAACATCTTTCCTTCAATACCAATAAGTGTAAGAATAGGAATGTAAACAATGAGGATAATGATTTCTCCAAACGCTGCACTGCTGCGAATTTTTGAAGCGGAGTGAAAAACTTCCTCGTCCATTTCTTTCTGTGAAAGTCTGCCGATTGCTTTTCGCATTCCTAAATGATGTAAAGTGGCTTCTACAATAATTACTGCACCGTCCACAATTAAACCAAAATCAATTGCTCCTAAACTCATCAGGTTTGCACTTACTCCAAAAACATTCATTAAGCCCAACGCAAACAACATTGATAAAGGAATTGCTGAAGCTACAATAAGCCCTGCACGAAGGTTTCCGAGAAATAAAACTAAAACGAAGATTACTATTAAAGCTCCTTCAATTAAGTTTTTTTCTACTGTGCTGATGGCTCGGTTTACTAAATCTGTTCTGTCTAAGTATGGTTCTATTACTACATCTTTAGGCAATGATTTTTGAATGGTTGCCATTTTATCTTTTATGCGGCTTACTACATCTGCACTGTTTGCACCTTTCAGCATCATTACAACTCCACCTACTGCATCTACTTCTCCGTTGTAAGTCATAGCACCGTAACGCACTGCACTGCCTAAATGCACTTCTGCAACATCTTTTATCAAAATAGGAATGCCGTTTGGGTTTGTTTTTACTACGATATTCTTGATGTCGTCAAACGAACCAATCAAACCCACACCACGAATGAAATAAGCATTTGGTTTTTTGTCAATATATGCTCCGCCCGTGTTCTCGTTGTTCTTCTCTAATGCAGTAAAAATTTCGGGAATTGTAATGCCCATTGCAATTAGTCTGTCGGGATTTACTGCAACTTCATACTGTTTGAGTTGTCCGCCAAAACTGTTTACTTCCGCTATTCCTGCCGTTCCGTAAAGTTGTCGGGCAACAATCCAGTCCTGCATTGTCCGCAAATCCATTGCAGTGTATTTGCTTTCGCTTCCTTTCTTTGGGTGAATGATGTATTGATACACTTCGCCCAAACCTGTGCTAACAGGTGCTAATTCGGGTGTGCCAACACCTTTTGGGATTTTGCTTTCGGCTTCTTTCAGTCGTTCGTTTATGAGTTGTCGGGCAAAGTAGATGTCCACTTTGTCGTCAAACACAACGGTAATTACCGAAAGTCCGAAACGGGAAATGCTCCGCAATTCCTCCAAGTCGGGAAGGTTGGCAATGCTTTGTTCTATTGGATAAGTTACCAACTGTTCAACCTCTTGTCCTGCAAGAGTTGGACAAACCGTAATGATTTGCACTTGGTTGTTGGTAATGTCGGGAACTGCGTCAATTGGCAGTTTGGTTGCACTCCACACTCCCCAAACTATGAGTGCAAGTGTCATCAATGCAATGATGAATTTATTTTTTATGCTGAACGCAATTATTTTGTCTAACATTATTTTAATCAGTTTAATGAATGAATACACGATTACTTGCGGTGCGTTAGCACCGTAAGTAGTTTTGCTTTGTTCCGCTTTAGCGGAACATCAGAAATTCATTAACTGATTTTTGGCGGTTGCCAAATAGACAAATACACCTCTGAAACAAATGAGGCGTTGTAAATAGGAAACTTGTCTAACGAAACTGGAACGTGAAGTGCTAAACTGTAAGAAGCAAACGAACTGTTGAAAGATTGTCCGCAGCAAGCACACATACAAAAAGGTGAGCAATTCTCGGTGTCGCTGTCGTGGTCTGAATGGTCGGTTGTGGCGAAAGTAGATTGGTCGACACTCTGATATTTACAGTCGTCCTTGTCGCTACAAGGCATAACTGCCAAAGCCAACAAGTAAAAACTAAATAAGAGTGTCAAAACTTTTTTCACGGGGCAAATGTAGGTAAAAAATTTGTCGGTTTAGCACAAAACTGTCGGGTGGCACTGGTGCGGTTGGGCAAAATAAAATGTGCTGCAAAGGTGGGTTGGCTTGCGGGTGGCTTTGCAGCTCTTTTTATTTTGCGAAGGGATAGCAAAACGGCTTTGCCGAAAATTGCATTGTCGGTCAGGTTTTGTCTGTCGGTTGATGGTCGCATTGTCGGGTTTTAGGGTTGCTGATAACTTGTTTATATGCGAACCAAAGGTTCGTATATATCTCCAATATGGGAAAGTATACGAACCTTTGGTTCGTTTTGTAAATATATTTGTTTGCTCATAAATCATCAAATGGAGAGGTAATTTTTTGAATGCTTCGGGTACTTACATGGGTATAAATTTCAGTAGTTTTACTGCTTTTATGCCCCAAAATCTCTTGAATATACCTCAAATCGGTTCCGGCTTCCAACAAATGAGTGGCGTAACTATGTCTTAGCCAATGGAGGGTAACCGGCTTTGTGATTTGAGCTTTTCCCAAAGCGATTTTTAAAACTTTTTGCAGGCTCCTGGCATCGTAAGGTTCGCCCTTGTATTGCCCCTCAAATAGATATTTTGCAGGTTTTGCCCCCTTCACATACTCGCGCAAGAGTTCAATGGTTTTATTGCTAAGCGGTGCAATTCTGTCCTTATAACCTTTGGCCCGTTTAATAATAAGTAAATTTCGTTTGCTGTCCACATGCTGTAACTCAAGTTGAATCAACTCGTTGCTGCGTAACCCACAACTGTATATTAATGATAACATAGCTTTGTGTTTAAGGTTGGTTAAAGCGTTTAAAATACGCTTTACCTCCTCCTTACTAAGTACATTCGGTAGTTTCTTTTCGGTTCGGGGTCGGTGTATCTTATCTGTATTAATTTTTGTGTTTCTGATTGAACTGAAAAAGAGTTTAAGTGCATTTACAGTTTGATTTTGCAAAGAAGTTGAATAGCTATTGGCTTTTATATAATCGTTATTGAAGTTGATTACGTCTTTGTTGGTAATCTCATCTACATTTTTATCGCTGTAATATTTCAGAAATACTCTTAAAGCATCGGTATACGTTTTTATGGTGTTTTCACTGTAGTTGCGTGAGCGCATCCATCGGGTAAACTCTGTAATTTTTTGATAAGCACCTGCGGCAACATCATCCGGGCTATTGGCTGTATAGGTTTTTTCAGCAATGGCCACACCCAAAAGATTACGAAAATATTCATTATCCTGAACGTGCCAACACTTGAGTGTGCTGCTCCAACGTACGCCTTTTAATATACGTACGAGAGCGTTGTCTTCTTTGTTGTAGGGAAACTTAATGGTAAGGCGCTTTTGGCCTTCATGCAGCACAGGTGTAATAATCCATTCAGGTTTCATCAGTTTGATTTTTCAAACTGCAATATATAAAATTTTAAATATTCTTTAATTGGTGGTTAAAGGGTAGCGTACTGTTAGAACGTTGGTGCTCGCATTGCGAGCTTGCCACGCTTCGCTCGCAAAGACGTTGTTTTTGAGAATGGCGTGTTTTAGCCGCGTGTATTACACTTCTTCCAGCAGGGTGCGAAAAGCCAGCAGTTTTTCCCCGTATTTTTCTTTGGTTTTGGCTTGCAGTGCGGGAGCAAATTCTTGTTGGTAGCGGTAATATTCTTCCAAGGTTTTGCTGCGGTATTGAATGGCGTAAGTAATGCCGTTGTTTTCTTCCTGCAGCAGGCGCAATATGCGGTAGTCTTCAAACAGGCGGGTTTGCATTACCTCGGGTATGTGCACTTCTTTCATCCACTGCATCCACTCCTCGTGAATGCTCTCATCTGCCAGACTCACCGTAACGTTGTATACAATCATGTTAATCGCGCGATTTAAACGGATAGTGTTTTTTACGGGCTTTATTTCCTTTTGATCCGTGTGTTTTCCCACTACCGCAGGCACTGGCCAACATCAAAAAACACAACAGCAGCAATACAGAGGTTCTACCTGAAACTCTTTTCATCATAACGCTTGTACCTAAACTAAACCGAAACAAATAAACAGAATATTTTTTATCTCTGTTATATTGTGCAAAATAAACGTTGTCATTTAAATGAAATAAATGTTTCCCACCATCACACAGTGGTTAAGTCAAAAAAAGTGGACTATGTTCCCTTTTCAGCAGCGGTGTATGGAGTTGTATGCTGCGGGTCATAACGTGTTGCTGCATTCTTCTACCGGCTCAGGAAAAACCTATGCGGTATGGTTGCCCGTACTCAACGGGTTAATGAAAAGTGAAAGCAAAGGACACACCCGTGTTATCTGGCTCACTCCGTTGCGGGCCTTAACCAGCGATACAGAAACCTCGCTTAAAGCTCCGGTTACTGAAATGGGTTTACACATTAGCATAGCCTCGCGCACAGGTGATACTTCAGCTACTGAAAAAAAGAAACTCAAAGACCATCGGCCCGATGTGCTGATTACCACACCGGAAAGTCTTTCGCTGCTATTGGCCGACCCGCACGCTGAAGAACACTTTAAACACTTGGAGTGTGTGGTGGTGGATGAGTGGCACGAGTTGCTTTCAGGCAAGCGCGGGGTACAGGCCGAATTGTGTTTGGCGCGGTTGAGAAATTTTTCACCCGGCCTGCTTACCTGGGGGCTGAGCGCCACCATTGGCAATGTGCAAGAAGCGCTGCTGGCACTTACAGGTGTGAATGCTTTGCGTGCATCAACCATTGTGGTGGGCGAAACGGAGAAAAAAGTGCAGCTCGATACCTTGATTCCGGAAGAGATGGAACGTTACCCCTGGGCCGGCCATTTGGGTATTCGTTTGGTAGAGCAGGTGGCGGCAGAAATTGACCAAAGCAGTACCTCGCTGGTGTTCACCAATACCCGCGCGCAAAGCGAAATATGGTACCAGTCATTACTGGAAGCCCGGCCGCAGTGGGCAGGAGTAATGGCACTTCACCACGGTTCGTTGGATAAAGAACTGCGCGGTTTTGTGGAGCAGGGTTTAAAAGCGGGTCAATTAAAAGTGGTGGTGGCCACCTCAGGTTTAGATTTGGGTGTTGATTTTTCTCCCGTAGAAAGGGTGTTGCAAATAGGTAGCCCCAAAGGAGTGGCGCGTATTTTACAACGGGCC
Source organism: Bacteroidia bacterium (assembly GCA_035299275.1). Taxonomy (GTDB): domain Bacteria; phylum Bacteroidota; class Bacteroidia; order UKL13-3; family UKL13-3; genus JAGPCK01. The sequence continues at coordinate 2,498 of DATGWX010000193.1, read as the reverse complement.
GGGCGCAGTGGTCATAGTCCGGGGCAAACCAGCCGCATTACTTTTGTACCCACCCACGCCTTTGAACTGGTAGAGTTTGCCGGAGTGAAAGCCGCCATTGCCGCTAACCACGTGGAGTCGCGCATGCCGTTGGATGCTCCGTTGGATGTGCTCAGTCAGCACCTTATTACGGTGGGCATTGGGGGTGGTTTTGCACCACAAGAGATGTATGAAGAAGTGCGTTCAGCTTATTCCTATCGCCACCTTACCCCCGCACAGTGGGAGTGGGCACTAAAGTTTACCGTTACCGGTGGAGATGCTCTGGCCGCGTACCCTGAATATGCCCGACTGCATTTACACGAGGGAAAATATTACATCACCCACAAGAGACTGGCCCGCCAGCACCTTATGAATATTGGTACCATTACCAGTGAGATAGCTGTAAAAATAAAACTGGCCAATGGCCGAACGCTGGGCAGTGTGGAAGAATATTTTGTGTCGCGCTTAAAACCCGGTGATGGTTTTGTCTTTTCGGGCAGGGTGTTGGAGTTTGTGCGCATGAAAAACAATGAGGCCGAAGTAAAATATTCTGCCAACCCCAAAGCCATTGTGCCCTCTTGGGAAGGCGGCAGAATGCCCTTGTCAACCCAACTGTCGCAGGCGGTGCGAAATGAGCTGGAGAAGGCTTTAAAAGGTCAATACGAAGGAGAAGAGATGCTGGCCCTGCAACCCATTCTGGATATACAATTGCAAAAATCTACACTGCCGGCAAAAGACGAGTTGCTGATAGAGGTATATGAATCAAAAGAAGGTTACCACTGTTTGTTTTATCCCTTTGAAGGAAGGCTGGTACATGAGGGGCTTATGTCTTTGTTTGCCTGGCGCATCAGCCAACTTACTCCGTTGAGTTTTTCAATGGCCTGCAATGATTATGGTTTTGAGTTGCTGAGCAATGAGCCCATTCCGTTGATGGAGGCGTTAGAAGAAGGACTGTTGGACAGCGACCGGCTGGACGAACACATTCTGGAGAGCATGAATGCATCTGAAATGGCACGCAGGCAATTTCGAGATATAGCCCGTGTAGCAGGATTAATATTTTCAGGTTTTCCCGGGCAAAAACAGAATTCCAGAAACATTATGGCCAACAGTGGTTTGCTGTATGATGTGTTTGTTAAGTTCGACCCCCAAAACCTGTTGCTGCAACAAGCCCAGCGCGAGGTGCTGGAAAGGCAGCTGGAACTTTCGCGCATTAAAACCACCCTCAGGCGAATGTCGGCCTCCAAATTATTGATTAAGGAGTTGGAAAGCCCCGGCCCGCTGGGTTTCCCGTTAATGGTAGACAGGCTCAGGGACAAGCTTACCTCCGAACAATTGCGGGATCGTATAAGCAAAATGCAAGCGGTGCTGTAAGTACGGCAAAAAAGAATATTTTTGTCGCTGCTCAAAAATCGCCCATTGATTCACATAGCCAGAAAATACATTCAAAACCGCAGACTCAAAAAGCTCATTAAGTTTGGAGTAGTAGGGGCCACCGCATTTATGGCCAGCTACCTCATGTACATTTTGTTGTGTAAGTCGTTCCTCAGTTTCGGGCATCAGCTGGACGAGATTTTTTTAAGTGTGTTGCCTTTTTACATTCTGTTTTCAGTAGTGGGAGATATAACCGGTATAGCAGTAGGTTACCCCATCAACAAAAAATGGACATTCAAAACACAGGTGGATCATTCACGTAATTATTTTATAGGTTACGCCATGGTGTACGTGTTTTCGTTTTTGCTCAATCAGTTTATTCTGTATGCACTGGTAGAGTGGTGTCGGGCATATCCGTACATCTCCGATCCGTTTATTTCTAAAATTATTGCAACGGGTTTTTCTGCCAGTACCAATTTTGCGGGCACTAATTTTTTAGTGTTTCAGAAGCGGTATGTGCAGTAGGCTTCAGCCTGTTTTTCCGTTTGAATTTGTAGTATTCGTTCATCAGTGCCTCGTGCAGCAGTTGGGCTAAAACATTGGCACCGCGCGAGGAGAGGTGCGTAAAATCTTTGGCTGCCAAAGGCGGTTGGTTAAACACCCACGAGGGCATGGAATTTTTTCCGCCCATAGCTGCGTAGGCATCCCAAAAAGCACAGTTGGCTTGTTGTGCAGCCCGTTTTTGTGCATCACGAATTTGTTCGAGGTACGGATAAGTTACGTAAGCTGTTCCTTCTTTGGTGCTGATGTCGGTAGTGCCTACCACCAAAATACTCACCTCAGGCATTTGTCGTTTGAGCAATTGCAGTTGTTGCAAAAAGCTGCGTTCGTAAAACACAACTTCTGTGCTGTCATCCACATAAGGCACCACGTTAACACCAAATTGCAACACCAGTAATTTGGTGCCGCGTAAGCGGTGCTGCTCGGCCAGGTAGGCTCCGTTAAGGCGGGAGAAGTCAGTACCGGAGCTGCCCCGCATAGAGAAATTATCAACGTGAACACCCTCGGGTTCATCCAGGGCTAAACCAATTACATCAGCACCCGGAGAT
>DATGWX010000192.1:0-2307 GCA_035299275.1 Bacteroidia bacterium | reverse complement strand
AACCTGCTTACCAAAACACTTACTGACCATGAGCCATTGAGTGCCAACTGGGATTTGTTGTTTAACCGTTATGCTACTTCTGTAACCTTGTTTAACACCACCATCAATGATTATCCTGTGGTAGGCGTGCTCAGTAATATTGGCGTTCAGGTGGCAGAAGCCCGTGGTGTAAAGAAAGACAGCGTTTCTAATTTCCCTTACAACAACAGCTACACCACCAACATTTCTGAAATAGGCTGGGATTGGAAAACAACCATGTCTCAAACCATTATTGATTCACTGGTATATTTTGTAAAAGCCAAAGACGGTAACATATATAAAACAGTATTTACCTACTACGGAGGTAACCCCAATGGTAAAGTGGCCTTTACCAAGTCTAACATGGGAACTACTTCAGTAAAAAATATTAATGCAGCTGCACAATCGTTCAGCGTTTATCCTAACCCTACTTCAGGTGTAATCAACTTAGTATTCAACAATACATTGGAAGCTCGTGAGCAAAACATTCAGGTAACAGATGTAGCTGGTAAAATAATGTTCACTCAAACTATCGGTACTGGTTCAGGTTTAAATAACCATACGGTTAATTTGAGCAACCTTCCTAAAGGTCTCTATTTCGTAACCATTACTGCTGAAGGAGCTTCAGCACATCAACGCGTACTGGTAAAATAAGCATGCGAGAATCGCTTACAGGAATTAAATTATTATTTATTGGCTGTTTGTTCCCTTTTATTTTAAAGGGGCAAACAGCCATAAGTGTTTATTCAGGGGCCACTAAACAGCCTTTGCCTGATGCGATGGTGTATTATAAAAAACTGGGTACTGCCAAAGAAAATCAGCACCTTGTTTTTACGGATAAAATGGGGAAAGCCGATTTGAAATTGTACGGACCATCTCTGGTTTACATCAATTTCACCGGTTATGAAAGTGTGCTCGATACCTTACAGGATACCACAAAAACAAAAGAATATTTTCTTCATGCACTTAACCGCACGTTAGATCAGGTAGTGGTTACGGGACAGTACGAACAACGCACAGCCGACCAATCTGTTATTCGCATTAAGGTGATAGACAGCAAACGTATAGAGAAACAAGCGGCTCAAAACATGGCACAATTACTTGCCAATGAACTTAACGTAAAAGTGCAAAATGATGCTTTGCTGGGCACGGGAATTTCATTGCAGGGTGTAGGCGGACAAAACGTAAAAATACTGATTGACGGAGTTCCTGTTTCCGGAAGAATGAACGGGAACGTGGATTTGAATCAGTTGCTTACTTCTAATGTGGAGAGAGTGGAAATTATTGAAGGCCCGATGTCGGTTGTATACGGCACTGATGCTTTGGGTGGGGTGATTAACATTATTATGCGTAAAGAAGTGGACCCGGCTAAAAAATATTCAGTGAACACGTACTATGAAAAAATAGGAAGGTACGGACATTACAATGCGGATGCGAGCGGCTCATGGAAAATAGGTTCCTCCTCTCTGCTGGTTTCCGGTGGCAGGTATTTTTTTCAGGGGTTCACGCGTGATGAAAGCAAACGTGTAATGCCGTGGAAACCCAAAGAGCAAATTTTTGGTGATGCACAATTGGCATTCAAAACAGGCAAAATGCATCACCGTGTATTTACACAATGGTACCGTGAGCAATTAATCAGCCGGGGTAATGCGGTAGTCACACCCTACGAAGCCTACGCATTTGATGATTTTTACATCACTTGGCGCAACACCAATGCCTTGTATAGCGATATCAAATTTAACAACAATGCTTCTCTGGCCTTTATCAATTCATTTGGTTGGTACAGCCGTAAAAGGGAAACGTTTAACCGCAATTTAGTTTCACTGGAGGATACCCGCATCAACAACAATGAACAGCAGGATACCAATCGTTTTCAAAACTGGCTGGCACGTGCCACCTACAGTTCATCGCGTCCGTTGGCGAGGTTGGATTTTCAGGCGGGGTATGACGTTAACATTGAACGGGGTACCGGCAAACGTTTGCAAAACAAGGAACAAATGATTCAAGATTATGCGCTGTTTGCTACGGCTGAATATAAACCGGTAACGCGCATCAATATTCGTCCGGGTGTTCGATATGCGTTTAATTCGAGATTTGATGTGCCCGTTTTACCTTCATTGAATGTAAAGTATGAGGTGAGTGCAGTAACAGCAATTAGGGCTTCATACGCCCGCGGTTATCGTGCGCCTTCGCTCAAAGAAATGAATATGGAATTGATTGATGTGAACCACAATGTGGTGGGCAACCCCCAATTGCAGGCAGAGCGGTCGGACAATTTACAACTGGCAC
>DATGWX010000191.1:0-3631 GCA_035299275.1 Bacteroidia bacterium | reverse complement strand
GGACCCTGGTGGCAGCTTCGTACAACATGGGCATCACAGGGCTGCGCAAACAACTCAACAACCAGGGAGTGGATTCATATTATGATTTATACCTTAACACAGAGACCTCGCGCTACGTGTTGCGTTTAATGGCGATAAAAGAAATCTGTTCCAACCCGCGCAAGTATGGTTATTATGTGAGAAAGTCGCACCTGTATTTTGAAGTTCCTACCATTAAAGTGGAGGTAGATTCCGGTATCAGCAACCTGGCAGATTTTGCATTGAAGAACGGCACCACATATAAAATGCTCAAACAACTTAATCCGTGGTTACGTAAACCTTACCTTACCAATGCTGAAAGGAAGAAATATTTTATAGAATTGCCCAAAGAAAAAAATGTGGATTTAGCAGGTCATTACCTTACAGGCGATTCAGCAGATTTAGAAGAAGAGTTTATGCTGGAAGAAGAACCAGCCAAACCTTACGAAGAGTTCATTATGATCGAATACACCGTAGAGAAGAATGAAGACATCAATGATGTGGCCAAGAAATTTAATGTGAGTGTGCCCGATGTGATGAAGTGGAACCAGATGACAGAAACCTACATTAAAAAAGGACAGAAGATACGTATACTACAGCACCGCTAAATTACTTCAGTTTTATACGCATTAAAAAATCATCTTCTATCTTACTTCCCAGTTGAAATTTGCGGGTGTCAAAAATTTCCCAGCCAAACTGTTTGTAGAAGTCAATGGCTTTGGTGTTGTGTTGCCACACACCCAAACACATCCAGTCAAATTTCTCGTGTACGGCAGCAACAATACTTTGCTGCATCAGTTTTTTACCCACGCCTTTACCAAGGTAACCCTGCAACACATAAATTTTTTCCATTTCCATTACACGGTCACCTTTCATTTGCTCCACAGGCACATCCAGTAATAGTTTGGCATAACCTACGGCTGTGTTATTGTATTCAGCGAGGTAATAAAACACATCGGGCTTTTCAAGGTTAGCCTTTACTTTTTCAGGAGTGTACGTAGAGCTAAGGTACTTGCTCATGTCTTCTTCCGTTTGAAAAGTATGGAAGGTGTCGTAGAATGTTTTGGCTCCAAGTTCTGCTAAAGCAGCTGCATCGGCTACATTCGCTTGTCGGATGTGCAGTTCCATTATAAGTAATACTTGTGTTGAATAATTTTTTCTTCAATCATCCACGGTACCAGGTAGCGGATGGACTTTCCTTTTTTAACTGCTCTGCGGATAAAGGTGGAAGAGATGTTCAGCAGGGGAACATCAAATACCTGTACGTTGGGGTGGTCGGCCAGTTCTGAGCTGTCAAAGCCCTCTCTGCGGTAAACAAACACAGGGTAGTCGTTCAGCAGTTTTTCGTACTCTTTCCACAGGTGCAAAGATTGTAAATTATCAGCCCCCATAATTAAAGTGAAGGTGTGCTCAGGATAGGCCTTGTGCAGAGCGTCCATGGTAAGTATGGTGTAAGAGGGGCGTTCCAGTGCAAATTCAAAATCGGATGCTTCAAAGCGGTCGTCATACTTTATGGCATCACGCACCATTTCCAAACGAATGTGTTCATCCAATAAATCGCCTTTTGCTTTCAACGGGTTGTGCGGAGACACCATAAACCACACCTTGTCAATAGAACTGTATTCTACCATGTGGCTGGCAATAATGAGATGCCCGCAATGCAAGGGATTAAATGAGCCGAAAAATAAACCGATATGCATTTTAGTCGGGGTTGATAAATGTTTGAACCATTTGCTCTGCTTCTTTTAATGCGTCTTGCAGCACATCATTGACCAACACTTTATCAAACGCACTTTCAAATTTCAGCTCCTGAATGGATTTTTCCACTCTGCGTTCTACATCGGCAGGTGTGTCGGTGGCGCGGGCTTGCAGGCGTTGCCGTAATACTTCTACAGAGGGTGGTTTTACAAATATGGCTAGTGCCCGTTCACCCAATATTTTTTTCAGATGCAATCCGCCTACCACATCTACATCAAACACCACTACCTTTCCCTCGGCCCATTTTTTTTCTACTTCACTGCGCAATGTGCCGTAAAATGTACCGGCATACACCTCCTCGTATTCTATAAAATCTCCTGTTTGTACTTTTTGTTCAAACTCCTCTTTACTCAAAAAATAGTAATCTTTTCCATGCTCTTCCTTTCCTCTGCAAGCGCGGGTAGTGGCTGAAACAGAAAACGCGAGTTGAGGGTTAACCGATAATAAATGTTTAACAACGGTAGTTTTACCGGAGCCTGACGGAGCAGAAAAAATTACAACCTTTCCTTCTTTCATTAAATGATATTGCTGAGCTGTTCTTTAATTTTTTCGAGTTCGTCTTTCATTTGCACAATCAGTTTTTGAATGGCAAAGTAGTTAGCCTTTGACCCCATGGTATTAATCTCTCTTCCCATTTCCTGTGAAATGAATCCAAGTTTTTTGCCGGAAGAATCTTCTTTCATGGTTTGCAGAAAATAATTGCAGTGGTTATTTAAACGCAATTTTTCTTCGGCAATATCAATTTTTTCAATGTAGTAAATCAGTTCCTGTTCAAAGCGTGTAGCATCAATTTGTGATTTTTCTACAAAGGCTTCCACATCGCTGTTTATTTTCTGACGAATGTGATTCATTCGCTCAGGTTCCAATGCAGCCACTTCATCAGCCATCTTGTTTATTTTGCCTACCAGTTCACTTATTTCTCTCTCCGTTTCTTTACCTTCCTGTTTTCTGAAGGAATCAAAATTGATGTAGGCTTTTTGCAACACCTCTTTAATTTGTAACCACTCTTCATCACTCAATTCTTTTTCGCTCAACTGAAGCGCATTGGGTATGTTAAACAAAGAGCCGGTGAGCGTGCCCTGTGAAATGCTCAGGCGCTCTTCGATGTGCCGTATTTCATCCAGGTAAAAATTGACTACCTCTTTGTTGATGGGTTGTAAAAGATCGGCTGTGTTTTTAAGTTCAACGGAAATATTCAATGTTACCGAACCGCGTTCAAGTAACTTCTGGTACTGGTTGCGGATCTCAATTTCTTTTGATTGCAGCAACTTGGGCATGCGCAGGTTTACGTCAAGAAATTTTCCGTTCAAACTTTTGAATTCAGCTTTTACACTGAACTTGTCATAGTCTCCTGTTGCCTGGCCATAGCCCGTCATTGATTTAAGCATGTTGTCGTGTTGGTTTACTTACTAAATAAACTCCGGCAAATATCAGCATTGTAAAGCTAAATTTGGCTATGGTTAATTCATCGCGTTGAGAAAGGATGGCAATAAAGGTTGCCAGAACAGGTTGCAGGTAGATGTAGGAGCCCACCAGCGAGGGGGTAGCATGTCGCAGTGCCCAGGCATTAAGCAGGTAGGTAAGGAAAGTAGTTCCTATGGCTACAAAGGCAATGTAGAGCATTATTTTTGGCGGCATATCACCCCAGTTAATTTCAGTAAACTGGTTAAATCCAAAGGGCAAAACCAAAAGTGTTCCCATCAAAAAAGTCCATTTACTCACAGTAAAGGGATGGTATTTTTGCATCAGCGGTTTGGCATACACCAGGTAAAACGAATAAATAATAGCGTTGATGGTGACCATTAAATCTCCAAAGGCAGTAGAAGAACTGAAGTCGAACTGTGTGCCGCCAATA
>DATGWX010000190.1:0-4562 GCA_035299275.1 Bacteroidia bacterium | reverse complement strand
CTAAAATGCGCAAATTCGCTTACGGATTTTTCGCTATGGGTTGGAATGGTTCAACCAAAACCTGGAACCGTTATGAATTGGTTTCCTTGATTCTGGCCGGTATATCTACGCCACTGGTACTTTCGGTACACACCATTGTATCTATGGACTTTGCTACTTCGGTTATCCCCGGATGGCACACCACCATCTTCCCTCCTTATTTCGTTGCCGGTGCGATTTTCTCCGGATTCGGAATGGTGCTCACACTTCTGGTTATCGGACGTGTGGTGCTGAAACAGGAAGACTACATTACCATGGGTCACTTGGATGCTATGTGTAAAGTAGTAATGCTTACCGGTTCCATGGTAGGTTTGGCTTACATTACTGAATTTTTTATCGCTTGGTACTCAGGCGTGGAATACGAACAGTACGCCTTTATTAACCGTGCTACCGGGCCTTACGCCTGGGCCTACTGGATTATGATGAGCTGTAACCTTATTGCACCTCAGGTATTCTGGACCAAATGGGCACGTTCAACACCTTGGTTCATTTTCTTACTCTCTATAATAGTGAACATCGGTATGTGGTTCGAACGATTTGTAATTATCGTAACTTCATTGCACCGTGACTATATAACATCGAGCTGGGCAATGTATACCCCAACCATTACTGAGTTCAGTATTCTTTTGGGTTCATTCGGATTATTCTTCACCCTGTATTTCCTGTTCTGCCGCTATTTACCTACCATCAACATGGCAGAGATTAAAGCGATACTTCCTAAGAACCATGATCACCACAGCAACGGACATGCAGCACACTCGGGTGCATTTGTAAATGAGAAAGGAGCCATTGTTAATGAAAAATAATAACAAACTTATTCTGGGTATTTATGATGATGCTGATAAAGCATTAGTATCAGCCCGACTGCTTAAGAAAAGCGGGTTCGATGTTGACGATGTATATACTCCATTCCCTATTCACGGTATGGAAAAGGCTTTAGGCATTAAACGTTCACGTTTGGCTGTAGCTGCTTTCATTTTTGCTATGACAGGTATGGTAACAGCTGTAACCATGATGGTTTATATGTCATGGGGAGATGACTGGATGATAGATGTGGGGGGTAAACCTAACCTGCATATTCCTAACTACATTCCGGTAACGTTTGAATTGTCTATCCTTTTCACGGCATTTGGTATGGTGGCTACATTTTTTATAGTGAGCAGAATGGCCCACGGTAAAAACGCTGAATTGATGCACCCCCGCCAGACAGATGACCGTATAGTAATTGCGGTGAACCTGAAAAATGAGTCGGAGAATAAAGCTATAAGCGATATGTTCATCAGCAACGGAGCATTAGAAGTTAGAGAAAGAGAGGTAACTCAATGAAGCATTCTATAAAACTTATTTTATCAGGAGCAATTCTGATGGTTGCCGCTTCTTGCGGAAACGACCCTAACGATACAGGTATTGAATATGCACCTGATATGTATGTATCGAAAGGATATGAACCATTCACCCAACTCGAAGACCAAAAACGTGCGGTAATGAGTGAAAGCGGAAAAGAATGGCTCATTAACCCTGACGGAAAAAATATGCGTGAACCTGTAAAAGGAACCATTGCCCGCGGACAAATAGATTACGTATTTCCTTATGCAAAAACGGCTGAAGACTACGAACGTGCCGGTGCGGAATTAAGAAATCCGGTTGCTGTTAACGATGAAGTATTGGCTGAAGGAAAACACCTTTATGAAATCAACTGTACCCCTTGCCACGCAGCTGACGGTAACGGCAAAGGAACTATTGTACAGGACGGCAAATACCCTCAGGTACCTGCCTACGGTGATCGTCTTCCTACTATCAACCCAGGTAAAGCATATTACAGCATCACTTACGGCAAAAACCTGATGGGTTCTTATGCCTCTTCCCTCTCTCCTGCTGAAAGATGGAAAGTGATTCACTACATTTATTCATTAGCCGGATTAACGGGAGCTGCACCTGCAGCAGCAACAACTGATTCAATCGCAACTACGAAGTAAACATCTACCAACACATTAAAGAGTACTATATCATGGGACACGAACACGAAGTAGTGATAAAAGAAGAAAAATTTGAAATGAGTGCCAAAGACAAAAAAGTTGCTTTGGGATTACTCATTGGCGGATTTGTATTGGCCTTAATAGGCTACTTTACCGCTCACGCTCCTGATCATCACATGGTGGTAAAAAGACTTTGGGCAAACCTTATTGCCGATAGCTATTTCTTTTTCATCATCAGTTTATGCGCCACTGCATTCATTGCTATTAAAGCAATTGCCAATGCCGGATGGCATACCTCAGTAAAACGTATACCAGAAGCGATGGGTACATTTATGCCCTTTGCAGCGGTAGTACTTATTGCTGTTCTTTTCCTTGGCGGACATGACATCTACCACTGGATGCACGAAGGAGTTACCGATCCAAATTCACCCAATTATGACAAAATAATTGCGGGTAAAAGCGGTTACCTTAATATCCCATTCTTCATGGGCCGTTTGATTGTATTTGCGGCCATGTGGATTTTATTCGCACGCACATTCCGCAAATGGTCTTTACAGGAAGACATTGACGGAGGCTTAACTAATTTTGACAAAACATACAAAGCAGCAGCAGCATTCGTATTCCTTTTCGCATTCACCTTTTCTTCTTTCAGCTGGGATGTGATGATGAGTATTGACGTACACTGGTTCTCTACCATTTTCTCGGTTTACAATTTTGCTACCGGATGGGTAAGTGCCATCACCTGTATTGCTTTATTTACCATATACCTTAAAAGCAGAGGTTACCTCAATATCGTAAACGATGATGTTATTCATGACTTAGGTAAAATGATGTTTGCCTTCAGCGTATTCTGGACCTACCTGTGGGTAGCTCAGATGTTGTTAATCTGGTACGCAAACATTCCTGAAGAAGTAACGTACTACAAAGACCGTGTTCGCCCGGGTTCAGGTTGGTCATTCCACTTTTTCCTGAACGTAGCCTGTAACTTTGTACTTCCATTCTTTATGCTGATGATGCGTGATGCAAAACGCAACAAAAAATGGTTAGTATTTGTAGGTGCCATTATTCTTTTTGGCCACTGGAACGATGTATACACCATGACCTTTGTAGGTGCCATGAAAGACCACAACGGAGTAAGCGTAGCACCGGGCTGGGGGTTAATGGAAATAGGCTTCCTGGCTATGTTTGCCGGTGGTTTTATTTACACTGTACTTACCTCATTAACTAAAGCAAATTTATACCCTACCAAGCACCCTTACATTATGGAGAGTGCCTTGCATGATGTAGGTGTTTAATAAACAATATATCCATAAAAAAGCCCGGCTGCTTAAAGTAGTCGGGCTTTTTTATGCTAAATTAAATCTACCTTACTTGGCATTAAACGCACGCAGTTTTATTTGTGTGAGTCTGCGTTTAGTTTCCAAAGGGAAGTCTCCCTGCATCATCCATTCGTAGTAAGAAGGTTCCATTTTAAATACATCCTGTACTGGCTTTCCTTTGTGTTTGCCAAAGTTAAACAGCTCACGTCCCTTATCATCATATACCATTCTGCCCGCTAAATCAACATTGGATGACTGACCGGAAAAGGAATGTAAAAAATCAATGTCGTTTTTCAGGTTTTCATAACGTTCCAGTTGTGCTTTTAACACTTCCAGTGTAGCAGCAGTATCAGCTTCTGCAGAGTGGGCATTAGTGAGTTCTTTGCTGCAGTAAAATTTGTATGCAGCCACCAGATTGCGCTGTTCCATGGTATGAAAGATGCGCTGTACGTCAATAAATTTTCTATTATCGGCATCAAACTCCACTCCTGCTCTTAAAAACTCTTCCACCAACATGGGGAAATCAAACTTATTGGAATTGAACCCTGCAAAATCACAACCTTTCAGATACTCTGCAATATCTTTGGCCTTGTCGGCAAAACGGGGAGCATCAGCTACATCTTCATCTTTAATACCATGAATGGCGGTAGACTGCGGAGGTATGGGCATACCCGGGTGAAATCTTTGTGTGCGTATTTCTTCTTTGCCATCAGGCAATACTTTGATAGTACACATTTCAATAATGCGGTCGTTGGAAATACTGATACCCGTGGTTTCTAAATCAAAAACAATGAGTGGTCTTTTAAGGTTGATTTGCATAGTGTTTAGTTTGACAAAACATTAAGGTTAGTATTGTTAAAATTGCCTGAACTCATTAGCAATAAATTGGTGTTACCCCAGTCCATTCCCCGAAGCATATGCTCCAGTTGAGCTGAATCATTCAACACCTTTACATCGGCTCCGAAATGGTCTTTTATAAGTGTGTCGGAGAGCATTTCCATGCGTTTGAGTTCAAGTGTGTGCGGATTAAAATAAACTATTTTTACATCGGCTTTATCCAAGGCTCCTTTATATTCTGAAAGGAAATTTTTATTCAGACTGCTGAAGGTGTGGAGCTCAAAAACAGCCACCAGTTTGCGTTCAGGAAACTGGTCCTTAACCGCATCAACTGTAGCAGTAACTTTGGATGGAGAATGTGCGAAATCACGGTATACAACTGTTGATTCAT